>NZ_JBHXCW010000091.1:0-27868 GCF_042725365.1 Lentzea sp. NPDC060358
ACCCCGACCGGACGGGACAGCGACCGAGCGGCCCCGCAGCCGCCGCAGGTTGGGACGGGAATCGGCCGGCATAGCTCCAGATGTGCAGCCGTGGGAAGCTCCACCGCCGCCCTGTCCCGGCCATCGTTTAACACCAGGAGACCTGCGCCAAGAGCGCTACGCGTCGCTACGCGATGGCCTTCGGCCACTCTTGACACAGGTCTCCTGGAGCTAAGCGCAGCAGGGACGAGGGGACGGGGGAGGTGTGGTCGGCAATGCGCGGGGTGCCGTTTGCGGCCGTTGACTCCGCGCACGCAACGCCTGCGGTGGCGCAGTCGGTTCCCCGTGGTAGACGTCGTGCCCTCCTGACACCTGCGAAGATGTCCGGTATCCAACCGGAAGGAGCCGCTGTGGTCACTGGTCGCGAGGACCTGAACAAGGGCATCGCTGACGCGGCGCTGGATGTGCGTGCAGGCCTGGTGGCAACAGCGGCCAGTCTTGCGATGGGAGCCGGGCCTGTTCCGGCGACGATCATCGGAGCGAGCGGCCCTGCACTCAAGCTCACCCACCGAGTTTTGGAGCGTGCTCGACAGCGACGAGAAGACCGAGCCGCGCGGACAGTGGAGCAGGCGGCAGAGATCCTCGACGTTGGGATCGAGATTCTCGAAGAGCGGGCGAGCAGTTACGACGATCGGCTAGAGCTGTTGGCCCGTGTTCTTGAGGCCGCAGCGCGCACGCCGGTGGAGAAAAAGATCACCGCTCTAGCCCAGGTCCTTGCTGAGGGCTTGCGTGACGGCGGTTCGGTTGATGAGGCACTCGTGATCGCTGCCGCACTTACGGATGTGGAGGCCCCCCACGTCTTTGTTCTGCATCACCTTGCCGTCCAGCCTCTACCGCCAGAGGATCAGTGGGAACAGACAGGAGGTGTGACTCCGCGCGGTTGGAATCGCGCCCAGCTCAAGAAGGCGGTCCCTGAGGTGTCGCCGATCTTGGACGGTCTTCTCGCGGTGTTGGAGGGACATGGACTTGTTCGGACTCAAGCCGACTCGACCTACGACGGGCTTTTGGCGCTCACTCAATACGCCATCACGCCACTTGGGCGTCGATGCTTGTTCTTGTTCGGGGAGGATCTGCCGTCGACCGACCGGTCTGACGATGAAGCCGATCCACGCTGAAGGAGCGCAGTTGACCTGCCAAGCGAGAGTTCGCTGAAGAGGCCGGAACGTCTCGCTTATGACCGCAACGCTGACCGCAACGACCGCTACAACCACCACGCCTGAGCACCGAGGTAGAAGGCCTGCGAGCTGGGCGAACACGGCGGAGAGGTGACCCGCTCGTTGCTGGCAGTGTGAGGGTCAGGGGTTCGAGTCCCCTCAGCTCCACGTAATGCAAAAGCCCGTCACCCGGAACCACAGGGTGACGGGCTTTTGTGCTGCATGGACCCTTTGTGACGCAGCGGCTACCACGTCCAGCATCGAGCACTTGTCGATCTGACGCTTGCCATTCACGGTGTGGGAGAGAGGGACAGGCGTCATCCGGCCGGTTCCGCTGCGGCACGATCGGCAGCCTCTTCGGACAGTGGTGTGGGATGCCGGTCAACCGGAGTCGGGAATCGGTCGTCCACTTGGCCGTGCAACGAGACAAAAGTGTCGACTTCGGCCGGTTCGGTGCTCGTCAACCTCGTGCGGGATCGGTGGCGGCTGACACCGTTGTCGACCGTCACAGAGCCGGGCCGTCGCTCGTCTGCGGGAGCTGCTGGGCGAGAAGATCACGAAGAACGCTCATGGTTTCCGGCATCGATTTGCTCGACGACGTGCGGACGGTGCTGCGTGCCGAGGTTGCGAGGGTGACTGCCGATCCTGTGCCGGGGTTCCGTCGGTGGCCGGACGGTCGTGAACCTCAGCCGCTCGGCGGCCGGGGACGTCTTCGTCGACCATCGTGCGCGACCGAGATGTAGGTCGACGCGGTCACCTTCCTGCCGCTGCGGTGGCACTGGGCCGGGGGTCGGTGTTCGACGTGACGTGGTTGCCGCCCACCCCCGAGAACGTTGCGCAGCTCGAGACGAAGATCCCGGACGGATTCGCCGAACTGCCATAGCGCGTCCGGCAGCACATTCAGCCCCGATCACCGAGTGGTGCGCTTTTCGGCGCGCGGAATTGTGTTGGTCGCCAATGGAGATTCGATGTGATGGTCGACTAAGCGACTTCTTTGCTGCCTCAAGTGGAATGATTCACTCGATCGTGTGACACCCGGCGTGTTTTGCGGGGATGAGCGGATAGGAAGTAACGACCTCGGGTGCCCTTTCGATGTGGGTGAGTGCACGATTGGGTGAGCAGTTTGCCCGGTACCCGCTCTGTAGTATCGAATTAACTCGGAGTGACTTCTGATACGCGATCATCGAGCTGCATTCGACGTTCTCGCGTCCGCGTTGACGCAATGTCAGGTGGATCGGGTGACCGGGGCATTGCGCATTGCCGGCAATGCGGGCGGGCTGTTCCACCTGCGCGATGGTGCGGTGATCGCGATCGACAGCCCCGGCTCGCCCGGAGCGGAGACGCTGCTGGTGGGCTCCGGCCGGATCGGCGCGCAGGACTGGGCCGCGGCGCTGGCGGACAGCGTCGCGGCGGGGTCCCTGCAGGCGGCGCTCGCCGCCCGCGGTCTGCTGCGTCCGGTCGAGGCGCGGGCACTCGCCCTGGCCTTGGTCCAGGACGGTGCTTTCGCCGTCGCCGCAGGTGAAGTGGAGGAACACGACGTCGTCGACGACCTCGGCGACGTGCCGCTGCTGCCTGTGGCCGGTGGTGTCGAGGTCGGCCTGCTGTTGTCGGAGACAGCGCGCCGGCTGGACGCGGTCGCGTCGCTCGCGGTGCCGGTGGAGCCCTACCGGGACCGGGTGGTGCCCGGCCGCGAGGTGGCCGGGCCGGCCGCGGAACGGCGGGAGGTCGTCTTGCACGCCACCGGGCGGCGCACCGTGCGGGACATCGCGTTCGCGGTGGGCCGGAGCCTTTATCCGGTCACCGTGGAGATTTCCCGGATGCTCGGCGGGGGAGTGCTGGAGATCGCCTCGCCGGTCGCGTCGTTCAGCTTTTCGCACGGTGGCCTGGCCGCGCTGCGCAGCCGTGCGGAACTGGCGGATGCGGGACGCCCCGGCTGACCCGCCCCGCCTTTCCTGAGCAGGAAGGAAGAGTATTGGACTACGACGCCCTGGTCGCCGAGCTGCGGCAACTCCGGGAGAACGTCGCCGGAGTGACCGACACGGTAATAGCCGCGTCCGACGGGATCCCGATCATTTCCGACGTGGCGAAGAGCGTGGACCCCGCGCACATCTCGGCGCTCGCCGCCGCCGATCTCGGCATCGCGCGCCAGGCCGCGGAGGTGATGGGGCTGGGAACGCTCAGCCAGACCGTGGTGTTCGGCAGCAAGGGCTACATGGCCGTGTACGCGATCGGCCGGTTGTCGTTGATGGTCGCGCTGGGGGACAAGGGGCTGAACCTCGGGCGCCTGCTGCACGAGTCCCGGCCCGCGATCGAACGGATCGGGTCGATCCTGACGCCTTAGCGCACCGGTCGCCGAACAAAGGAATGGTCGCAGCAGATGTCCATCCTTGGTTCATTGCTCTCGTCGATGACGTCTTTGTGGGGACGTGTCCGTATCCGGCCGGGGCAGGAGCAATCCGCCGTCTCGCCCCGGCCACCCGTAGACATAGGGAAGTGGAATCTCATGAACATCGATACCGCGCTCAAAGAGGCCATGTCGATCAACGGCGCCGTCGGCGTCGCGCTCGTCGACTACGACAGCGGCATGTCCCTCGGTCACGTGGGGGGCGGCGACTGGCTCAACCTGGAGATCGCGGCGGCCGGGAACACCGAGGTCGTGCGGTCGAAGCTCCGGGTCATGCAGACGCTCGGGCTGACCGACACCATCGAGGACATCCTGATCACGCTGCACCGCCAGTACCACCTCATCCGGCTGATGAGCGGGGTGAAGTCCCGGGGGTCGCTCTTCCTGTACCTGGTGCTGGAGCGCGACGTCGCGAACCTCGCGCTGGCCCGCCACCAGCTCAAGCGGATCGAAACCGACCTGCAGGTGTGATCGGGGCCGCCGGGCCGGGTGCCGTCCGCGGACGCGCCCGGCCCGAGGCGTGGCCGGAGGACGAACGAGGAACGGGGAAATGCGCACTCTCCACGTCGGGCTGCGGGTGGACGACCTCGACCGGTCGCTCGCGTTCTACCGGGCCGTCGGGTACGAGGTCGTCGGCGCCGTGCCGGAGACGCCGATCGGGCACCTGGCCATGCTCAAGCTCCCCGGCGACGAGTTCGTCAGCGTCGAGCTCGTGCACGACGGCGGACCGGTCGACCTCGGCACCGGACTGAGCCACCTCGTCGTGCAGGTCGAGTCCATGGCCGCCGTCCTCGCCGTCCTGGCCCGCCACGGGATCGAGCCCGTCGGCCAGGGGGTGGACGGCGAGGCCGGGTTCGCCACGAGGTTCGTCACCGACCCCGACGGCCGCCGGATCGAGCTGGTCCAGTGGCCGGCGGGGCACGCCGCCGGTCTCAGCGCCGCCGACTGGGCAGGGCCGGCGGACTGAGGCCGCGGGCCGTCCTGGCCGGCGGGGACACCGCCGGCCAGGAGGCCGTCAGTCCGGCGGTAGAGCCTCCGCGCGCGGTCGCGCGGGCCGGTGCGCGCAGGCCGGAGGTAGTGTCGTCCGGTGGGAAAGATCGTCCGCATCGGCGTGTTCTACGACGGCACCTGGTTCGCGTACCTCAGCGACTTCTACGCGACCGCGCACCGCAGGGCCGCGCGCGTGTCGCTGGACGGCCTGCACGACGCGGTGCGCTGGTACGTCCACCACGAGACCGGGCAGCCGCTGGACGAGTGCGTGGTCGCCGAGGCGCACTACGCGCGGGGGCGCATCGAGACGCCGGCCGTGTCGTTCGACGCGGCGCTCAGCGCCGCCGGGATCGTCCGCCACGACCTGCCCCTCGTGGGCGGCAAGGAGAAGGGCGTCGACGTCCACCTCGCGCTGGAGGCGTGGGACCGGGCGGTGTCGGTACCGCTCGACTGGGTCGTGCTGCTGACCGGGGACGCCGACTTCGCGCCGCTCGTGACGCGGCTGACCGCGCGCGGCGTGCACGTGGTCGTGCCGGTCGTCGACGTGCGGATCGTCGACAAGCCGCCCGCCTGGACCCCGCGGACCGCGGCGCCGCTGCGGGCGGCCACGCCGTTCACGCCGGGGTTCGACTCGCTCTTCGACCCCGCCGACCGGGCGGACTACCCGCTGCGGCGCGCCTTCGTGCGGTCCGCCGAGGCCGTCGCGTCACCGGTGGGTGCGCCGCGCGGGCGTCGCCGCGGGACGGTCGCGAGCTGGAAGTCGGGGCAGGCGCACGGGTTCATCACCGACACGCGCGGCGGTTCCTGGTTCGTCTCCCGCGACGACCTCCCGCAGGGGCTGACGCTGCTGCTGGCGGGCACACCCGTGTCGTTCACGGGATCGCCCGTCCCGTCGGCGGGGCGGAAGTACCCGAGGGCGCAGGCCGTGCGGCTGGACGACTTCCGCCGCGGCTGACCCGCCCGGTCAGGACCGCGGGTCATCCGGCACGGCCGGTTTCGCCGGGCGATCCGCGCGAGAACACGCCTCCGATGCGGTGCACGTGCCGCAAAACATGACCTGATCGAGTGACACAGGGTGAGGACGCCGTCGCTGTTGGGTCAGAATCGGCTGTTCACGACGTAGGGCGGGGTCACTTGGCACAGCACGCGATCAGCGTCCAGGAATGCATGAGGCTGCTGCTGCGGCGCGGTTTCCAGCGCAGCGTCGTGCGCGACCGGATGACGTCCGTCAACGCCGTCATGTTCCGGCGGGTGTGGAAGGGCACCAACGAGACCGTGCTCGCCTACTCCGAGTCGGAGGCGCTGGCCTACCGGGTCCGGCACGCCGACATCGACCCGGCGGACCCGTTCGTCGTCGACCCCGACCACGCCCTGTGGCAGCGCGGCGGCGAGTTCCTCGACGTCGCGGGGGAGCTGCTGCAGCTCCCCCCGGCACCGGAGCACTCCCGGCTCTGAGCCCGGCGGGCTCAGCCGGTCAGGAACTGCTCCGGGCGCAGCGCCCTGCCGGTGATGCGCGTGTCGCCGATCGAGCCGTAGAAGCCCTGGCCGTACCGCAGGTCGAACCCGGTCGCGCCGATCACGAACGGCTTGCCCTGGGTCGTGATGCCCCGGGACTCCTCCGCGGCGTTGCGCGCGATCCTGGCGCCGTCGACGTACATCGTGGTGCGCCGCCCGTCGTTGACGACCGCGACGTGCGTCCACCGGCCGACGGGGATCGCGTGGCTCCACGAGGTGGGGTCGGCGTCGCCGGGCACGGGGTAGACCACGAACTGCAGGAACCGCTCGCCGGACACGTTCAGGCTGCACGTCGGCTCGGCGTCGGACCAGCCGCTGTGCTTGCCCGCGTCACCGGCGCGGCCCTCCCAGCTCAGCACGCCCATCCACGCGTGGTCGCCGGCGAACGGGCTGGGCAGCTTCAGGAACGTCTCGATGGTGTAGCCGGACTCGAACTTCGCGGTCGTGATCGGCGCCGACGCCGACGAACGCAGGACAGCGCCCCGGTCGGGTTCCTTGCCGCCGCCGAACAGCAGGCTGGCGTGCGCGGGCTGGCGGTCGTCGTGGTCGCGCGACCAGGTCAGCAGGTCCGGCGCGCTCGCGTGCAGGTGCTCGACGGTCAGGTCGTTGCCCTTGCCGGTGAGGTCGCGGACTACCGTGCCCGGCGCGACGGGACCCTCCACAGCGGACGGCAGGCCCTCGGCGTCGAAACGCCAGTACGCCACCGTGTCCCTGGTCAGCACGGCACGCGCGGGGCGGGGCGCGGACGCCGGCAGCGGGAAGCGGGCGCCGAAGTCGATCTCGACGGTGAACCGGTCGAGGTCGCCGCTCAGCTCGGCGGTCTCGGCCTGCGGCAGGGTGTCGCGCCGGGTCAGCAGCCACGGCGAGAACGTCTCGACGTCGATCACGTTGCGCGCGAGGTCGAACGAGTAGAACCGGACCATGCCCGCGCCGCCGTAGTAGCGCTCCTGGTAGTTCGTGATGTGCAGGTGCACGGGGTTGCCGGCGTCGTTCGTCAGCGTCGTGCGCCCGGACGGCCAGTAGTGGCCGTTGAGGGTGAGGAAGATCTGGTCGTTGCGGCGGATCAGCCGCTCCCAGAGGAACTGTCCGTGAGCGGACAGCGCGGCCTGCGGGCTGCCACCGACGAGGTCGTGCGTGGTCAGGATCGCCGGCAGGCCCCGGTGCCGGTCCAGCACGTCCTGCGCCCACCGGACGCCCTGCTCCGACACGCGCCAGTCGAGCGCGAGCAGCAGCCATTCGCGGCCGCCCGCCTTGATCACGTGGAAGGTGTTGTAGCCGCCGGGGGACGCGCCGCCGAACGTCTTCACGCGCTGGAACCGGTCCGGCCCGAACGTCCGCGAGTACGGCGTGGGGCCGCGCTGGTCGTCGGTGCCGCCCGGCACGTCGTGGTTGCCCGCCAGCACGCTGTACGGGAGCTGTCCGCCGATCACGTCGAACACCGCGTCCGCGGTGCGCATCTCCTGCTCGGTGCCGTGCTCGGTCACGTCGCCGAGGTGCGCCAGGAAGACGATGTTCGCCTCGCGCCGCCGCCGCACGAGCGAGCGCAGGGCCTCCTTGACCGGTTCGGGGTCCGAGCCGCCCTCGTCGAGCAGGTACTGGGTGTCCGGCAGGACCGCGATCGTGAACCGCTGGTCGCCGGTGCCGCGCTGCGGGGTGGCCCCGGCGGTACCGGTGCTCCCCGCGAGCGCGGCGGTGGCGGGCGCGGCGAACGCGGCCTGCAGCAGCGTGCGGCGCCCGATCTTCGACTGTTCGGCCATGCGGGCAGCATGTCCGGCCCCGCCGGGCCGGAGGTTGACGGGAACGGGAACACGCGCTGAACAGTGCGAGAGCGCTCTCAACCCTGGCGGCGCACCCGCTCCGGCCGAGCAGTCCCGGCAGGTGGGCCGCGGTGTCCCCGGGCCTCAGTCGTTCAGCGCGGCGACCACCGGACACCGTTCCCGGACACCGTTCGCGGCGACGTCGAGCAACGCCAGCCGCACGCGTTCGAGGTCGTGCACCCGCTGCTCGATCTCGGCGACCTTGCCGGTGATCACGTCACCCAGGTCGGCCGGCTCGGAGGAGAAGGCGAGGATCTGCCCGACCTCGGTGAGGGTGAAGCCGAGCTGTTGCGCGCGGCGGATGAACTTCAAGCGCCGCAACGCTTCCCGGTCGTAGTAGCGGTAGCCGCCGTGCGTGCGGGTGGCCGGGACGACGAGGCCGCGGCGCTCGTAGAACCGCACGGTGCTGATGCCCACCCCGGCGGCGCGGGCCAGTTCGGATATGCGCACCACGGCAACCTACCTCCGCACCAGCGCGCGCAGCTGGACCGCGCCCCAGAGCAGTTCCAGCACCAGGAACACGACGAGGGCCTTCGTCTGCCCGTTCAGCAGCGCCCAGGCGAACCACAGGCTGAACAGCGCCCGGCCGGCCGTGTCGAGGGCGATCAGCACCGGTTCGGGGCGGTACCAGCGGGCGATCGACCACATCACCACCACCGTGCCGAACAGTGTCGCGAACAGCAGGGTGGGCATGGACCTGTTGACTCCCAACAGGTCCATCACCAGTCCGGCCGTCCACGGCGTCACGAACGCGATGCTCGCCACGAAGTCGTACAGCGCACCCGCTCTGCCCCACCGGCGCACGGCGGTCCGATCACTCGTCATGGCGGCCACGATGGACCCTGCACCACGGTGCAGGGTCAAGCTGACATTTGTCACCCGGACCTGGTGACTGCGCTTCACTACTGCCGTCCGGCGCGTTCGACCAGGCTCAACGGCATGGAAAACGTGCTCGAAGTGCGCGGCGCACGGCACAACTACGGTGCCACGCGGGCGTTGGACGGGGTCGACCTCGACGTCGGCGCGGGGGAGTGCGTGGCGTTGCTCGGGCCGAACGGCGCGGGCAAGACCACGCTGGTGAACATGGTGATCGGGCTGCTCCCGGCGGGGGAGGGCGTGGTCCGGATCTGCGGTGGCGACCCGCGCGTCGCGGCGACCCGCCGGCGGCTGGGGGTCGTGCAGCAGTCGCTCGGCTTCCCCAACACGCTCAAGGTGGGCGAGCTCGTCACCGGGGCGGCCGTGCGGGCGGGGGTCGCGAGGTCGGCGGCCGGGCCGGTGATGGCCGAGCTCGACCTGACAGACCTGGCGGGACGGCGCGCGTCGAAGCTCTCCGGCGGGCAGAAGCAGCGGCTGCAGCTCGCGATGGCGCTGGTGGCCGACCCGCGGCTGCTGGTGCTCGACGAACCGACCGCGGGCCTGGACCTGCCGGTCCGCCGGAGGTTCTGGCAGCTGCTCGCGGAACGGCGCGAGCGCGGCACCGGCGTGCTGATCACCACGCACCTCGTCGAGGAGTCGTCGGCCGTCGCCGACCGCGTGGTGGTCCTCGACGGCGGGCTCGTGCGGGCCGGTGGCACGCCGGACGAGCTGGTGGCGCGGCTGCCCGACCGCACGGTGATCGCGCGGACGGCGCTGGGCCGCGACCGGCTCAAGGCGTTGCCCGGGGTGGTGTCGGTGCGCGTCGAGGGCGAGCACGTGCACCTCGGCACCCGCGCGCCGGAGGCGTTGCTGCGGGTGTGGCTCGCGCAGGACCCCGGACTGGCTGACCTGCGGGTCGAGAGCGCCGGGCTGGAAGAGGCAGTGGCCGGTCTGATGGAGAGGGGTGCCGCGTGAAGGTCTTCGGTGTGGAGCTGACGGACGAGCTGAGGGGTATCGTCCGCGAGCCGGCCGCGCTGTTCTTCTCGGTCATCATGCCGGTGGCGTTCTTCGCGCTCTTCGTGTCGCTGTTCGGGAAGTTCGGCAGCGGCGGGGTGTCGGCGGGGACCACGATGCTCGCGACGTTCGGGGCGTTCGGCGCGATCTCGGTGGTGCTGATGAACCCCGGCATCGGCGTCGCCTCCGACCGGGAACGCGGCTGGCTGCGGGCGAAGCAGGTGTCGGCCGTGCCGATCGGGGTGACACTCGCGGCGAAGGTCGTGGCGGCGCTGCCCTACGCGCTGGGCGTGCTGCTGGCGATGACGGCGACGGCGGCGCTGACCGGTGCCCTGGACGCGCCACTGCCCACCGTCCTGCGGGTGCTCGCCGTGCTGGTGCTCGGCGCGCTGCCGTTCGCGTTGCTCAGCCTCGCGATCGGGTTCCAGGTGGGGACGGGGGCCGCGGCGGCCGTGCTGAACGCGATCCTGCTCCCGTCGGCCGTCCTGTCCGGACTGTGGATGCCGCTCGAGATCATGCCGGCGTTCTTCGCCGACGTCGCCCGGTTCCTGCCGACCTACCACCTGGGCCGGCTCGCGCTCGCGCAGCTGACCGGCGGACCCGTCCTGACGCACGTGCTCGTGCTGCTGGGCACGGCGATCGTGGCCTCGGCGCTGGCCGCGGTGTCGTATCGTCATGCGCGGTCATGAAAAAAGTCACTGGGATCTCCCGCTGGTTCCACCTGCTCTACCTGGGGAACCTGTTGTGGTCGCCGGTCTTCGACCCCGGCAGCGACTGGGTGGACTGGGCGCTCGTCGCGGTCGTGGTCGTGGTCTTCGTGCCGCTCTACGTGCTGTCGTGGCACCGGCCGGAGCTCGTCCGCTGGTGGTGCCTGGTGCCGACGGTGGTGCTCGGCGCCCTGGTGACGCCGTTCAACACCGGTGCCGCGGTGCTCTTCGTCTACGCGGGGGCGCTCGCCGGTCTGGTGGAGTCGCGGCGCGTGGCGATGCGGTGGTTCGTCGGCCTGTCGGCGCTGATCTGCGTGTTCGCCGTCGTGTCGGCCGTGCCGATGCCGTACCGGCTGTGGGGGCTGCTGCCGTCGCTGATCTTCCTGTGGCTGGTGGGCATCCTGCAGGTCGAGTGGTCGGAACGGGAGCGCGACGCGGCCGACGTGCGCATCCGCACCGCCCGCGTCGAGCACCTGGCGACCCTCGCCGAACGCGAGCGCATCGCCCGCGACCTGCACGACCTGCTGGGCCACACGCTGACGGCGATCATCGTGCGCGCCCAGCTGGTGGCGGCGGACCCGGCGCGGGCACCGGCGGAGGCGGCCGAGATCGAGGGCGCGGCACGGGCGGCGCTGGGGGAGATCCGGGCCGCCGTGTCCGGCTGGCGCAGCGCGAGTCTCGAAACCGAGCTGGAGGCGGCGCGGACGGCGCTGACCTCGCTGGGCGTCGAGGTGGTCGTGCGGCGCGACGACGGCGTGACGATCGTGGGGTCGACCGAGCACGAGCTGGCCCTGGCGCTGCGGGAGGCGGTCACGAACGTGGCGCGGCACGCGTCCGCCTCGGCCTGCCGCATCGTCGTCGAGGCGCGGGACGGGGAGCTGCGGCTGGTCGTCGCCGACGACGGGGTCGGCAGCCGCGGGCCGGAGGGGAACGGGTTGACGGGCATGCGGGAACGGATCGCGGCGCTTGGCGGCGTGGTGCGGCGGACGGGGTCGGCCGGGACGACGGTGACGATCGCGGTGCCGCTGGAGGTGGCCACGTGATCCGGGTCGTGCTCGCCGAGGACCAGGCGATGGTGCGCGGCGCCTTTGCCCAGCTCCTCGACCTGCAGCCCGACGTCACGGTCGTCGCGACCGCGGGCGACGGCGACGAGGCCCTCGCGGCCGTCGCCGAGCACCGCCCCGACGTGCTGCTCACCGACATCGAGATGCCCGGCAAGACCGGTCTCGACGTCGCGCAGGAGCTCGGCGGCCGGGGCGGCGCCACGCGCGTCCTGATCATCACGACCTTCGCCCGCAGCGGCTACCTGCGCCGCGCGATGGACGCGGGGGTGGCGGGGTACGTGCTCAAGGACGCGCCGATCGCCGACCTGGTCTCGGCGCTGCGGCGGGTGCACGCCGGCGAACGGGTCGTGGCGCCCGAGCTCGCCATGGCCGCCTGGGACAGCGCCGACCCGCTCACACCCCGCGAACGCGAGCTGTTGCGCGAGGTCACGACGGGTGCGAGCAACGCCGACATCGCGGTGCGGCTCAACCTCGCCGAGGGCACCGTCCGCAACTACCTGTCGACGGCGATGGCGAAGCTGGGCGCGCGCAACCGGTCCGAGGCGGCCAACACCGCGCGGGACCGCGGCTGGCTCTAGGCGGTCACGCGGCGGGCGGCCCGGCGCCGGGCGAGCGCCGGCAGGAACCACATCCAGACGCCCGTTCCCATGAGGACGAACAGCGGCAGCAGCGGCACGTAGGACACCCACACCGCCGAGCTGTCCACGGTCAGCGCGACCGCCGTGAACACGACCGTGGCCGTGAACACCATGCTCACCACGCGGTGGAACCGCCGGATCCCCTTGCTGCCGCTCATCTTCCGTCCTCCTGTCGTCCTGGTGACGGGGACCACGGTAGGAGCGGGGAGGCGGGCGGTGCTTCTCGATTCCTGACCGGTCCTGCGCGGCCGCGCAGGATGACTCAAAATCTTTCGACGCGAGTTGTCGATTCCCGGCATCTCCCGTTCGACGCACCGATGACAGCAAGCGCGAACCAAGGAGAACCAGATGCGCACCCTCATCGCCACCGCCTTCGTCTCCCTCGACGGCGTCGTCGAGGCACCCGGTGGCGAGCCGGGGCACCGCAGCTCGGGCTGGACGTTCAAGGACATCGAGTTCGACGAGGCCGCCTACGAGCTCAAGGGCCGTGAGCAGGAGGAAGCCACGGCCATGATGATGGGCCGGGTCAGCTACGAGGCGTTCGCGCCGGTGTGGCCGACGCTCGACTACTTCCCGCAGTACAACGTCATGCCGAAGTACGTCGTCTCCCGCACGCTGAAGGACGACCAGCTCGTCGGCAACTGGGGTGACACCACCATCCTGCGCTCGCTCGACGACGTGGCGGCGCTGAAGGAGACCGAGGGCGGCCCGATCTCCATCCACGGCAGCGCGACGCTGAACCGCAACCTCTCCGACGCCGGCCTGATCGACCGCTACCACCTGCTGGTGTTCCCGGTGCTGCTCGGCGCGGGCAAGCGGCTGTTCAGCGCGACGGACAAGGACAAGCAGATGCTGAAGGTCGTGGAGAGCGAGACCTACGCCAACGGCATCCAGAAGCTCGTCTACGACGTCGTGCGCTGAAGCTCCCGCTCCGGTTCCACCGGGGCCTTGCGCGCCGGGGTGAGCTGCACCAGCACGATCGCCCCGACGAGGATCGCCGCACCGGCGAGCTGCAGGAGCGACAGCGTCTGGCCGAGGAACGCGAAGCCGAGGACGGTGGCGACGATCGGGCTGCAGAAGCCGAGGAACGACAGCCCGATCGCCGGCACGCGGTCGGTGCCGCGGAACCACACCGAGTAGCCGAAGAGCGAGCCGAGCACGACCAGGTAGCCGAAGCCCAGCGCGTTGGTGCCGGTGATCGTGCTCGGCAGGCCTTCGAGCAGGAACAGGACGGGCAGCAGCACGAGCCCGCCCGCGGTGAGCTGCCAGCCGGTGAACAGCAGGACGCCGACCGGCCGCTGCCACCGCTTCGTGAGCACGATCCCGGACGCCATGCAGACCGCGGCGCCGAGCGCGGCGAACACGCCGACGAGGTCCAGTCGCGCAGTGGCTTTCAGGACCAGCAGCGCGACCCCCACCACGGCCGCGAGGCACGCGAGCACGTGCGGCAGCCGGATCCGGTCGCCGAGCACCACCGCCGCCAGCACCAGCACGACCACCGGTTGCACCGAGCCGACGAGCGCCGCGACGCCGCCGGGCAGGTGGTAGGCGGAGACGAAGAGCAGGAAGAAGAACGCGCCGATGTTGAGCGTGCCCAGCACGAGCGCGCGCCACCACCAGACGCCCTTCGGGAGGATCCGCCCGACCAGCACCAGGACCAGGCCCGCGGGCAACGCGCGGACGACCGCGGCGAGCAGCGGCCGGTCCGGTGGCAGCAGCTGCGTGGTGACGATGTAGGTGCTGCCCCAGATCATCGGTGCCAGTGCGGTGATCGCCGAGTCGGCCAGCAGCCGGTTGCCCTTCATGACCTTCCCCCGTCAGTTCGTGCCGAAGAACCGGTCGCCGAAGTCGCCGATGCCGGGCAACATGAAAGCGTCCTCGCTCAGCCGTTCCTCGATGGCGGAGGTCACGATCCGCACCAGCGGATGACGCGAGCACACCGCCTCGATGCCCTCGGCCACCGTGATGAAGGTGACGAAGACGATGTTCTCTTCTAGCACGCCGTGGTCGAGCAGCACTCGAATCGCCGCGTTCGCCGTGCCGCCGGTGGCGAGCATCGGGTCGAGCAGCAGCACCTGGCGGGACGCGATGTCGTCCGGCAGGTTCGAGTAGTAGAGCTTCGGGAGCTTGGTCGTCTTGTCCCGCTGGATGAGGATCTTGCCGATGCGCGCGGCGGGGACGACCGCCCGCAGTCCTGCCTCCATGCTCTCGCCCGCGCGGATGATCGGGACGCCGACGAGCTTGCGGGCCGGCCTCAGGCCGCGGTAGGTCGCGCCGACGGGGGTGGTGACGTCGCACGGCTCGAACGGCAGCAGGTTCAGGCCCGCCTCGATCAGCAGGCGGTTGATCCGCTCGGTGTGGAAGACGAAGTCCTCGCGGGAGGCGTCGCGGTCGCGGACGATCGTGTGCAGCGCGCGCAGCTGGTCCGTCTGCGGCAACAGGTGCACGTTCTTTTCGAGGTAGGCCTCGATGGAGGTCACGAGCACTCCTTCACGGCGGCGACGACACCGGCGAACGAGTCGACGAGCCAGGTGGGGTTCGCACTGAGCAGTTGGTCGACGCTGTGCACGCCGTAGGACACCGCGACCGACGACATCCCGGCGCCGTGCGCCATCAGCACGTCGTGCGTCGTGTCGCCGACCATCACGGCGTTCGCCGCGGCCACGCCGAGCCGGTCCAGCACCACGAGACCGGACTCGGGGTCGGGCTTGGGCTTCGACACCTGGTCCGCGCCGACGACCACGGCGAACTCCTCGCGCAGACCGGCGGCGGTGAGCAGTGCCTCGGCGTTGCGGATGAACTTGCTCGTCGCGACGGCCAGCAGGAACCCGTCCTGCCGCAACGACTGCAGCCCGTCGTAGACGCCGGCGAACACGAGCTGCGTCGCCATCGGCAGCACGATCTTGCGGAACGTCGACTGGTACAGCTCGACGCACGTCGCCACCACCGGCTCGTCCTCGGAGATCCCGAGGACCTTCGCGAACGCCGCCGGCAGCGGCAGCCCGATGGTCCCGCGGATCGTGGCCGAGTCCACCGTGGGCAGGTCGAGCTGCGTGAACACGGCGGCGAACGTCGTGACGATCCCGCGCGGGGTGTCGACGAGCGTGCCGTCCAGGTCGAAGACCACGCACCGGTTCATCGGGAGAACTCCTTCGCGTGCGCTACGGCCAGCTCGGCGGCCACCTCGGCGGTGCTGATCAGCACCGCCTGGTTGGCCTTCGCGGACCGGCCGTCGGTGGCCCGGTCGACGGCGCGCATCAGGTACTTCGTGATCGCCTGACCGCTGACGCCCTCGCGTTCGGCGCGCGCCACCGCGTCGTCGATCACCGCCTCGACCTCGGCGCCGTCGATCGCGTCGGCGAGCTTGGTCGGCGTGGTGACCAGGAACCCGCCGGGGTTGCCGACCGCCCAGTGGTTCTCGATCGCGCGGGCCAGCACCCTCGGGTCGTCGAGCCGGTGCGGGCTGCGCAGGCCGCTGGAGACGCAGTAGAACGCCGGGAAGTCCTCGGAGCGGTAGGCGACGACCGGCACGCAGTGCGTCTCCAGGAACTCCAGCGTGAGACCGAGGTCGAGGATGTTCTTCGCCCCGGCGCACACCACGGCGACCTTGGACCGGGTGAACTGCACCAGGTCCGACGAGATGTCCATCGTGCGCTCGGCGCCGCGGTGCACGCCGCCGATCCCCGCGGAGCAGAAGAACTTGAGCCCCGCGAGCTCGGCGGCGATGACCGACGACGCGACCGTCGTGGCGCCCAGTCCCCCGCGTGCCAGCACGATCGGCAGGTCCCGGCTGCTGACCTTCGGGATGCCCGGCGTCGTCGCGAACCTCTCGACGTCGTTCTCCGAGAGGCCCACCAGGATCCGGCCGCCGTCGATGCCGATGGTGGCCGGGACCGCGCCACCCGCGCGGACCGCGTCCTCGACCCGCCGCGCCGTCTCGGCGTTGTCGGGGTAGTCCAGGCCGTGCGTGATGACGTTGGACTCGAGCGCCACGACCGGTTGCCCGGCCGTGATCGCCTCGGCCACTTCCTCGCTGTAGACCAGGGGAATGTTCATCTGCGCCTCAGTAGGTCGGGGTCTTGTGCAGGAGTTCCTTGCGTTCCACGATCTCCGGCCCGTAGACCCGGTCCTGCCACTGCTCCTGCGCCACCGGTTCGACCGCGATCGACACGACGCCCTCGGCGCAGCCGAACGCCTTCGTCACCGCCGCGGTGATGCCGGCGACCAGCTCCGCCGACTGCGCGTCGGTGAGCTGCTTCGGGAAGTGCTTGATGTTCACGTGCGGCACGGGGTCCTCCTCACGACTGGTTCGCCGCGATGGCGAGGGTGACGGCCTTGGTGACGGCGGCGATCAGTTCGGACATCTGCTCGTCGGACAGCAGCACCGGCACGCGGGCGACCTCCTGCTGCACGGCCGAGCGCTGGTCCATCGACGCCATCAGCTCGTCGATGTCGGGCTCGCGCAGCAGGCTGTAGTGGTCGGCCGCCAGCTCGACGACGACCGGGTCGGTGACGGAGAAGCCCTCGCTGCCCTCGATGAACGAGTAGTCGTCGCCCTGCGCCTTGAAGATGGTCAGCGGCGCGGAGATCGTGCGTTCGGCCAGCTCGCTGAAGGTGTACTTGAACGAGAAGGTCTCCGTGACGATCCGGATGATCCGGCGGACGAGCTCGCTGTCGAGGTCGCGGAACTCGCTGCTGATGAACGCCGCGAAGCTGTCCTCGTCCTTCGCGATCTCGAGGCACCGGGTGAGCAGCGGGTCGGTGATGCTGCCCGCGAACACCGAGAACAGGATCGTGACGAACGCGCTGTTGTCGTAGGACGCCTCGTCGTTCGCCCGCTCCGAGCGCACCTTCGGCGATCCCGGCGCGATCAGGAACAGGTTCGCGACCTCGTGCCCGGACTGCTCGAGCTGGTAGGCCGTCTCGAACGCGACCCGCGCGCCGAAGGAGTAGCCCCACAGCGTGTACGGGCCCTCCGGCTGGACCTCCCTGATGGCCTCGATGTCGGCCGCCGCCATCTCGCGGATCGTGCGGTACGGCGTCTCGCCCTCGTTGATGCCGTGGGCCTGCACGCCGTAGAACGGCCGCTCCGAACGACTCGCGAGCGTGCGGAGGTTCATCGGGTAGCCGCCCAGACCCGGCCAGCAGAACACCGGCGTCGCGTCACCGCTGGGCTGCAACGGGACCAGCCGCGAGACCGGTCCGTCGTGCAGGCCGTCGACGCGGCGGGCGAGCTGCTCGACCGTCGGCGACTCGAACAGGACCTGGAGCGGCAGGGTGGTGCCGAAGTCCTTGTTGATGCGGTTGACGAGGCCCACCGCGATCAGCGAGTTGCCGCCGGTCTCGAAGAAGTCGTCGTGCGTCGAGACCGTCTCGCGCTTCATCAGCTTCTTCCACATCTCGCTGATGCGGCGCTCGGTGAGGGTGCGCGGCGCGACGAACGGGCGGTCCTGGTCGTCGACGTCGGTCTTGTCCGACGCCTCCAGCGCCTTGACGTCGATCTTGCCGTTGGCGGTGACCGGCAGCGCGTCCAGCACCACGACCTTGTTCGGGATCATGTAGTCCGGCAGGAAGTTCACCAGGTCGTCGCGGATCAGCTCCGCGGGACCCTTCATGTGGACGACGTCCTCCTTCATGCCCGGGCTGCGGCGCTGCTCGTAGGAGACCTTGCCGCCCAGGAAGAAGTACGACGGGCCGTCCTGCTCGCCGACGGCCTTGAGGATGTCGCAGATCCGCTTGGCCGACGGGAGGTCGTTGTCCGACTTGGAGCTGTAGCCCGACGACATGAAGCCGAGGTCGACGTCGTTGGCGGACAACCGGTGCATGGTGCGGCCGAGGTCGATGTAGCGCCGCCACAGCTCGGGCGACCGGGAGACGGCGCTGACGCCGAAGCTCGCCCGCTCGTACACCGCCTGGTTGATCGCGATGACGTGCTTGCGCAGCACGATCTCGTCGGAGACCCGCTCGAACTCGCCGCCGGCGTAGCGGTACAGGCCGCCGGGCAGGCCGGGGACCCGGCCGGGGTGGGTCTGCAGGTAGACCTCCACGTCGTCCTCGCGCGGACCGGTGTAGGCGCACAGCTCGAACGTGCCGAGGTAGTAGTCCTCCTCCGGGACCTCCAGCAGCGCCTTGGTCTCCGGCGTGAACCCGGACGCGGTGACGTCGAGGCCGTAGCCGGGCAGGACCTCCTCGAAGAGCCCGATCATGTGACCGGTCTCGATCTCCAGGACCTCCTGGATGTTGTTGAGGTACACCGCCTCGATCGCGGCCTTGTGCCCGATGAAGTGCAGCTTCGCCTGGGCCTGCGCGCTCTCCTCGACCGCGGAGATCAGGACGAGCTGGTGGCGCAGCGGGTGGTAGTAGTACAACCCCGCCCGCAGGCCCGCGATGTGGTGCAGCTCCAGGTAGAGCTGGGTCGCGTAGAGCGAACCCGGTGAGGCGTAGCCGTACTTCGGCAGCAGCCGCTGGTCGCTGAAGTGCGCGCCGAAGTAGCGCAGGATCTCGCCCAGCTCGGCGAAGCGGACGTTCCTCGGGTCGTGCGACCCGGCGCCGGCGGGCTTGCGCTCCAGCAGCCGCGCGAGGTCCGCATCGGTGACCTGGCCGCCCTCGTAGAACCGGTACGACTTGCGCGAGAAGACGACTTTGCGTTGCAGGCACGAGGCTTCCTCGCCCGGCAGCTCGAACGACTCGCGGCCCGCGAGGTCGTCGCGCACCCCGGGGTTCGACAGCTGCGCGCGGACCTGCAGGCGGCTCGCCTTCGACTGGTGGTGCGCGCCCGCGTTGCCCTGGTCCATCAGGGCGGCTTCCTTGGGGTTGAGCTCGACGCACGCGATCAGGTTCTGGAACCCGGTGCGCTGGTCCTCCTTGACGATCACCGCCGCGTTGCGCACCCAGTCGTGCGTCTCGATCGCGAGCCGGATCTCGTCCAGTTCCACGCGGTAGCCGCGCAGCTTGACCTGGCTGTCCGCGCGGCCCGCGAACTGCACGGTGCCGTCGAGGTTCTGCGTCACCAGGTCGCCGGTGCGGAACATGCCGTCCACGAACCGCTCCGCGGTCAGCTCCGGCTGGTGCAGGTAGCCGCGGGCGACCTGGACGCCGCCGATGTAGAGCTCACCGATCTCGCCGGGGGTGACGAGGTCGCGGTTCGCGTCGAGCACCCGGTAGGTGGTGTTCGCGACGGGAAGGCCGATCGAGATGGACTTCGGGGCCTCCGCGAGTTCCGCGGGGTCGACCACGTGCGACGACGAGTTGATCGTCGTCTCGGTCGGGCCGTAGAGGTTGATGAGGGCGGTGGCGGGCATCGTGTCGACGAAGCTCTGCGCGAGCGTGCGGGACAACGCCTCGCCACCGCTGAACACCTGCTGCAACGACGTGACGGTGTGGAACTCCTCGGTGTCGATCAGCGCCTGCAGCAACGTCGGCACGCACTGCAGCGTCGTGACACCGTGCTCGCGCATGGTCTCGATCAGCATCTCCGGGTCGCGGTAGATGCCGGGGCGTCCCATCACGACGGTGCTGCCGACCGCGGGCGCCAGGATCTCCCACTGCGCCGCGTCGAAGCTCATCGGCGTCTTCTGCACCACGCGCTTGGAGGCGTCGATGGCGTGCGCGTCCTGCAGCCACAGCATCTGGTTGACGATGCTGCGGTGCTCGATCATCACGCCCTTGGGGCGGCCGGTGCTGCCCGAGGTGTAGATGATGTAGGCGAGGCTGTCGTGCGCGGGGGAGAAGCCGTCGTCGAACGCCTCGTCGCAGTCGTCGAGCGTGACGATCCGCGTGGTGGGCGGCGCGAGTTCGGCGAGGCGCTGCTTGAGGGCGGGCTGGGTGACGACGACCTTCGTGCGCGAGTCCTCGATCATGTACCGGAGGCGCTCCTCCGGGTACTCGGGGCTCAGCGGCAGGTAGGCGCCGCCGCTGCAGAGGATTCCCCAGGCGCCGACGACGAGGTCCAGCGACGGTTCGACGAAGATGCCCACGCAGTCGTCCGCGCTGATGCCGAGTCTGCGCAGGTGTGTGGCCAGCGCCGAGCTCTGCTCGAAGAGCTCGCCGTAGGTGGTGGTGTCTTCACCGAAGACGACGGCTGTGCGATCGGGTTGGACCTCCACCTGCTTGCGCAGCAGGTCGGGAAGGCAGCCGCCGTCCACTTCAGCTTCGTGCGACATCTCAGAAATCCCCCAAGCGTTCAGCGGGCGTGAGCAGGTGTAGGGGCTTTTCGGTTTGGTTGAAGAACGTATGAGTGTCGGCTCGAAACCTGCTGGAGCGAACTACCTGGTGGCCAGCCGAGGAGGTCT
This sequence comes from Lentzea sp. NPDC060358, assembly GCF_042725365.1. Taxonomy (NCBI): domain Bacteria; kingdom Bacillati; phylum Actinomycetota; class Actinomycetes; order Pseudonocardiales; family Pseudonocardiaceae; genus Lentzea; species Lentzea sp. NPDC060358. The sequence goes on from NZ_JBHXCW010000091.1 coordinate 20,489, forward strand.
ACCAGAACGGCCTTGGGCCACAGCGGAGTTCCGCCATCCGAGACGGGTGGTTCGGCCGCGAACAGTTGCCCCACTGTCCACATTGGTGTTGGGTTGACGCCAACTTCGAGGGCGGGGCCGCGAATTGGATGTGCTCGAGTACGTGACCGACCGCTGGGACCGGTTGTCCCTGCAGGCGTTCCTGCACGTGAGTGCGGTGGTGCAGTGCACGGTGCTGGCGGCGGTGCTCGGCGTGGCGATCGGGGTCGCGGTGTACCGCAGCCCGGTCGGGTCCGCCTTGGCCACGGCTCTGGCCAGCACGATCCTCACCATTCCGTCGTTCGCGCTGCTGGCGTTGCTGATCCCGGTCTTCGGGCTCGGCGCGGACACCACGGTCGTCGCGCTGGTGCTGTACGCGCTGCTGCCGATCGTGCGGAACACCATCGTCGGACTGGCGGGGGTGGACCCGGCGGTGAGCGACGCCGCGCGGGGGATCGGGATGAGCCGGGCGGGGGTGCTGACCAGGGTGGAGCTGAGACTGGCCTGGCCCGCGATCCTCGCCGGGATGCGCGTGGCCACCCAGATGCTGATGGGCATCGCGGTGATCGCGGCCTACGCGAAGGGACCGGGACTCGGGTCCGAGGTCTTCTCCGGCCTCGCCAACGCGGGCAGCGCGAACGCGATGAACCAGGCACTCACCGGGACGATCGGCGTGGTGGTCCTCGCCCTGCTGCTCGACGGTGTGTACGTGCTCGTCAACCGACTCACCGTCTCGAGGGGCGTCCGTGGCTGAAGAAGGCATCGAGATCCGGCTGGAGCACGTCACCAAGCGCTACCCCGGGCAGAAGGCGGCCGCGGTCGACGACTTCTCGATGGTCGTGCCCGCCGGGGAGGTCGTGGTGTTCGTCGGCCCGTCCGGCTGCGGCAAGACCACGACCATGCGCATGATCAACCGGTTGATCGAGCCGACCTCGGGCACGATCACGATCGGCGGCGAGGACGCGCTGGGGATCGACCCGGACGACCTGCGCCGCCGGGTCGGCTACGCGATCCAGCAGGCCGGGCTCTTCCCGCACTTCACCGTGGCGCAGAGCATCGGCATCGTGCCGGGGCTGCTGGGCTGGGACAAGAAGAGGATCGCGGCCCGCGTCGAGGAGATGATGGACCTCGTCGGGCTCGACCCCGGCGAGTACGCCGACCGGTTCCCGCGCCAGCTCTCCGGCGGTCAGCAGCAACGCGTCGGCGTCGCGCGGGCCCTGGCCGCCGACCCGCCGGTGCTGCTGATGGACGAGCCGTTCGGCGCGGTCGACCCGATCACCCGCGGGCACCTGCAGGACGAGCTGCTGCGGCTGCAGTCCGAGCTGCACAAGACGATCGTGTTCGTCACGCACGACTTCGACGAGGCCGTGAAGCTCGGCGACAAGATCGCCGTGCTGGGCGAGCGGTCGACGGTCCTGCAGTACGACACGCCCGACGCGATCCTCGCCAACCCGGCGGACGACACGGTGGCCGGGTTCGTCGGCGCCGGCGCGTCGCTGAAGGCCCTGACGCTGACGCGGGTCCGCGACGTCGAGCTGGGCCGGGCGGTGACGGCGCGCTCCGACGCCGATCCGTCCACAGTGGAGCTGGGCGACGAGCGGTTCCTGCTGGTGCTCGACCGGCGCGACCGCCCGGTGCGCTGGGTGCAGCGCAACGACCTCAGGCGCGCGTCGTCGCTGGAGGGCATCGGCCAGCCGGTGCGCGACTCCGTGTCGTTGCAGTCGACGCTGCGCGACGCGCTGGAGGCGGTGGTCACCGAGGGCGGTCGCGCGGTCGTCACCGGCAGCCGCGGCGAGTACGTCGGCACGGTCGACCTCGCGACGGTGACCGACGTCGTCCAACGGCTGCGGGCGAGCGCATGACGGCCGAGCGGATCCGGTTCTGGGCACAGCCCGTCCTGGTGCTGCTGATCGTCGCCGGGGTGTTCGCGTGGGTGTTCGGCGGCGAGCTGACCGCGACCGAGAAGGGCACGCTGAACCCGTCGTCGCTGCTGGCGGCACTGCGCGACCACCTGGCGATGACGGTCGTGGTGACCGCGATCGTCGTGGTGGTGGCGGTGCCGGCGGGGGTAGTCGCGACCAGGCCGTGGGCGCGCTGGCTCGCACCGGTGTTCCTGGCGGTCGCGAACGTCGGCCAGGCCGCGCCCGCGCTCGGCGTGCTGGTGCTGTGGTTCCTCGTCACCGGCGCGTCCGGCGGGCTGTGGGTGGCCGCGCTGCCGCTGGCGTTCTACTCGCTGCTCCCGGTGCTGCGCAACACGATCGTCGGCCTGCAGCAGGTCGACCCGTCCCTCGTGGACGCCGGGCGCGGCATCGGCATGTCGCCGGCGGCGGTGCTGTGGCGGGTCGAGCTGCCGCTCGCGGTTCCGCTGGTCCTCGCCGGCCTGCGCACCTCGCTGGTGCTCGCGGTGGGCACGGCGACGTTCGGCCTGTTCGTCAACGCGGGAGGGTTCGGGCTGCTGATCGACACCGGGTACAAGCTGAGCCTGACGAAGGTCCTGGTGACCGGCTCGGTGCTGGCCGCCGCCCTCGCGCTGCTGGTCGACTGGGCCGGCGCGGTGATGGAACGCCGCCTCGGCCCCAAGGGGGTGCGGTGAAGAAGCTCGTGCTCGTCCTGGTGCTGGTCCTGTCCGGCTGCGGTCTCGACCTCAACACCGCGCTGCCGTACCGGGTCCTCCCGGGCTCCATCCAGGCCGACCGGTCGTTGCGGGGCGTCGAGATCACCGTGGGGTCCAAGGACTTCACGGAGAACGTCCTGCTGGGGTACATGGCGGAGATGGCGCTGTCGGCGGCGGGGGCGGACATCGTCGACCTGACCGACCTGAAGGGCTCGCAGACCGCGCGCCAGGCCCTGCTCAACGGCGAGATCGACGTCGTCTGGGAGTACACCGGCACCGGCTGGATCAACTACCAGGGCAACGAGACGCCGGTGCCCGGCGGTGAACAGGCGCAGTACGACGCCGTCAAGAAGGCGGACCTCGACCGGTTCGGCGTCGAGTGGCTCGCCTACTCGCCGCTCAACGACCAGTACGCGTTCGCGGTCACCGAGGCCTACGGCGAGCAGCACGGCCTGAGGACCACGTCGGACCTGGCGGCGTTCCTGGGGCAGAACCCGGACCAGGCGGTGTTCTGCCTGGAGACCGAGTTCACCAGCCGGCAGGACGGTTTCCCCGCGGCGCAACGGACCTACGGCTTCCCGACGACCGAGGTGAAGAACTTCGGCATCGGCACGATCTACTCGGCCGTGGCCGGCGGCACGTGCCCGGTCGGCGAGGTCTTCACCACCGACGGCCGCATCGCCGCGCAGAAGCTGCGGGTGCTGGAGGACGACGAGAAGGCGTTCCCGCAGTACAACGTGGCGCCGACCGTGCGGGCGGACTTCCTCGCGCGGTACCCGCAGATCCGCGGTCCACTCGAGACCATCAGCCGCGCGCTGACCAACGAGCAGATGATCGAGCTGTGCCGCCGGGTCGACGTGGAGGGCGAGGACGCGGGCTCGGTCGCCCGCGACTGGATGGTGGGCAAGGGTTTCGTGAAGACCGACTGATCATCCACTCCGGACGGCCGCGAGCGCGAGCTCGTAGAGCCGCCGCAGTTCGGCGAGGTCGCTGCCGCCCTGGTCCAGCCAGGCGGTGGTGGCCGCGTCGAGGCACGCCAGCACGGTGGCGACGACCGCCTCGCCGACGAGGCCCGCGGGTGCGTCACCGGTGCCGAGCCGGCGTTCGACCTCCGGTGCCAGGACCTGTTGCCAGCGCAGGTGTTTCTCCAGGTGCCCCGCGCGCAACGCGGGGTTCGCCGCCACCAGTCGCGAGATCTTCACCCCGCGCCCGGGGTCCAGCCGCGTCTCCAGCACGAGGAACGCCTGCGCGAGAGCGTCGTAGATCGGCTCGTCGTCCGGCCGTGCCCGCAACGCCTCCAGGATCACCGGCCCCTGCTCGGCGAGGTCGCCGAAGACGATGTCCTCCTTCGCGCCGAAGTAGCGGAAGAAGGACCGCCGGGAGATCCCGGCCGCGGCCACCACCTGGTCGACCGTCGTCTCCTCGAACCCCTGCTCCAGGAACAGCTCGAGCGCGGCGTCCACGACCTCTTCCCGGACGCGGCGCCGGGTGCGGTCCCAGAGGCGTTCTGACATGCCCCCAGCCTAGTGGCGTGGCGCCCTCTCGGCATTCGATGCTAACTTGGCACTCGATGCCAAGGAGGACCTGAAGTGACAATCAACTACCGAGGAGCGCGCGTCCTCGTCACCGGTGCCAGTGCCGGGATCGGCGCGCAGTTCGCCCGTGAGCTCGCCCGCAGGGGCGCTGACCTGGTGCTCGTCGCTCGCCGGGCGGATCGGCTGGAGGCCCTCGCCGCCGAGCTGGAGGGCGTCGAGGTGACCGTGCTGCCGTGCGACCTCACCGCGCCGGGTGCCGTCGCCGGGCTCGCCGCCGAGCTGCGGCAGCGGGACCTCAAGCTCACCGGGCTGATCAACAACGCGGGCTTCGGCACGTACGGGCTGTTCGCGCAGGAGGACGTCGAGCGGCTGCGGACCGAGATCGCGCTCGACATCTCGGCGGTCGTGGAGCTGTCCAGGACGTTCCTCGGCGAGCTGGTCGAGGCGAAGGGGTTCCTGGTCAACGTCGCGAGCATGGCCGCGTACCACCCGACGCCGAAGATGGCCGTCTACGGCGCGGCGAAGGCGTTCGTGCTGAGCTTCACCGAGGCGCTGTGGTCGGAGCACCGCAAGGCCGGTCTGAAGGTGCTCGCGCTCTCACCGGGCGCGACCAGCACCGAGTTCTTCGACGTGGCGGGGGAGCAGGCGTCCGCGGGCGCGCGCAGGGTGCCGCCCGGGATGGTGGTGGAGACGGCGTTGCGGACGCTCGACCGGCGCAACCCGCCGCCGAGCATCGCGGTCGGCAGGGCGAACCGGGTGATGCTCTCGTTCGGGCGGCTGCTGGGCAGGCGTCAGGCCGCGATGGTGATGGGCGCCGTCACGGCGACGTGATCAGGGGTGCTTGCGGTCGGTGTGGCCCAGGGACCGCTCCGGCGCCACCCGGTCGCGCACCAGCTGCTTGAGCACGGCGAGGTCCGGGAAGCCCTCCTGCTCCTCGCGCGACCACACGGTCTCGCCGTCGACCCGCACGTCGAACACGCCACCCGTGCCGGGGATCAGCGCGACCTCGCCCAGTTCGGTCGTGAACGTGGTCAGCAGCTCCTGCGCGGTCCAGCCGGCGCGCAGCAGCCACCGGCACTGCGTGCAGTACTCGATCTCCAGCCGCGGCGTTCTCACGCCTGAGTTCTAGCAGACGCCCCGGCCGCGGTCGCGTCCTCGCCCCAGCTCGCGAGCAGCTGCAGCGCCTCGGCGGACGGGCTGCCGGGCTCGGCGTGGTAGGTCGTCAGGAACGTCCCGGGCTCGCTGGGCACGGCGAGCGCCTCGTACGACAACGTCATCTCGCCCACGAGCGGGTGGCGCACCACCTTGGTGCCGAAGCTCTTCTGCCTGACCTCGTGGGCGGCCCAGAGCTGCCGGAACAGCTCGCTCTTGAGCGACAGCTCGCCGACGAGCGCCGCCAGCTCCGGGTCGTCGGAGCAGCAGCTCGCGTCGAGGCGCAGGAACGCGACGACGTCGGAGGCCTTGCTCCTCCAGTCGACGAAGAGGTTCTGGCACTCGGGCCGCAGGAAGATCATCCGCGCCCAGTTGCGGTCGCGCGGCTCGAGCCGGCCCCAGTCGCCGAACAGCGCCGCCGCCATCGAGTTCCACGCGAGCACGTCGGAGCACCGCCCGCCGATGTACGCGGGCACGGCGATGCCGTCGAGCAGGTGCTGCAACGCCGGTCGCAGCTGGGACCGCGGCGCCTTCTTCTTGCCCGGCCTGCTGCGGGTCAGGTTGTTCAGGTGCTCGCGCTCGGCGTCGTCGAGCCGCAGCGCGCGGGCGATCGCGTCGAGCACCTCGGCCGAGACGTTGCGGCCGTTGCCCTGCTCGAGCCGCGTGTAGTACGCGACGGAGACGCCCGCGAGCTGCGCCAGCTCCTCGCGGCGCAGTCCGGGAACGCGCCGGGTCCTGCCGTACCGGGGCAGCCCGACGTCGTCGGGGGACAGCCGCGCCCGGCGGGTGCGCAGGAAGTCGCTCAGCTCGGCGCGCGGGTCGACCGTCATGCACCCGAGTATTCCCCGCACCCGCTCCGTTGTGCCTGCTACTGCCATTGGTAGGTACGGCAGGCGTACGTAGAGCAGGTGTCTGGGTGAGTCCCCCGAACCGGAGCAGTGTCGCCATCGACACGACGAGAACGAGGAGAAACCCGATGAGCACCGTCGCCGCCTACGCCGCTCCGGCCCCCAAGGCACCTCTGGAGCGCACGACGATCGAGCGCCGCGAGGTCGGTGCGCACGACGTCCTGATCGACATCCGGTTCGCCGGCATCTGCCACTCCGACATCCACCAGGTCAACGAGGGCTGGGGCCGGGGCAGGTTCCCGATGGTGCCGGGCCACGAGATCGCGGGCGTCGTCGCCGCGGTCGGGTCCGGGGTCACCCGCCACGCCGTCGGCGACCGGGTCGGCGTCGGCTGCCTGGTCGACTCGTGCCGCGAGTGCGACAACTGCCTGCGCGGGCTCGAGCAGTACTGCACCGGCGGCAACACCCTGACCTACAACGACGTCGACCGCCACGGCGACGTCACCCAGGGCGGCTACTCGAAGCAGGTCGTGGTCGACGAGAACTTCGTCGTGCGCATCCCCGACGCGCTCCCGCTGGATGTCGCCGCGCCGTTGCTGTGCGCGGGCATCACCGTCTACTCGCCGCTCAAGCACTGGGGCGCCGGACCCGGCAGCAAGGTCGCGGTCGTCGGCCTCGGCGGTCTCGGCCACCTGGCCGTCAAGATCGCCGTCGCGCTCGGCGCCGAGGTGACCGTGCTGTCGCAGTCGTTGCGCAAGAGGGACGACGGGCTGGCGCTCGGGGCCTCGGACTACCGCTCCGCCGCCGACCCGGCCACGTTCACCGAGCTCGCGGGGAAGTTCGACGTGGTCCTGTCCACGGTGTCGGCGCCGCTGCCGTTCGACTCGTACCTCGGCCTGCTGGGGACCCGCGGCGCGCTCGTCAACGTCGGTGCGCCGGAGGAGCCGGTCTCGCTGAACCTGTTCTCGCTGCTGGGCGGCGGCAGGGTGCTCGCCGGCTCGATGATCGGCGGCATCGCGGAGACCCAGGAGATGCTGGACTTCTGCGCCGGGCACGGCCTGGGCGCGGAGATCGAGGTCATCTCGGCCGAGGAGGCCAACACCGCCTACGGGCGGGTCGAGTCGAGCGACGTGCGGTACCGGTTCGTGATCGACACCGCGACGATCTGACCGGCCGGGGGACTGCGCGCCCGCTCAGTAGGGCGGGCACGGAG
>NZ_JBHXCW010000092.1:0-27705 GCF_042725365.1 Lentzea sp. NPDC060358
CGGCAACGGGTTCGAGGAGACCGACGAAGTTCACGACACGGCCCTGCCCGCCGGCGCGCAGCATCGGCAGCAGGGCCTCGGTGAGACGGCGCTTGGCGTGGAAGTTCAGCTCGAACTGCCGCTGCCACAACGCTTCGGTGAGCACGTCACCGGGCCGTTCGGCCGCCCCGGCGACGTTGACGAGCACGTCGGCCCTGCCGTGCTCCTCGGTGACCGCACCGGCGATGTGTCGGGCGGCCACCGGGTCGGTCAGGTCGGCCTCGACCACCAGCGGCCGCACCGCCATCTCGGCGGCGACCTCGTCGAGGAGTGCGCGTCGGCGGGCGACCAGCACCACGCGGGCGCCCTCCGCCGCGAGCGCGAGTGCGGTGGCACGGCCGATTCCGGCGCTCGCACCGGTGACGACGGCGACGCGTCCCGTCAGCAGAAGATCCACCGTTCCTCCCTACAAAATCAAGCAAGTGCTTGATACATTACGGACGGCCTCCCGGCGACGGAAGAGGTGCGACACGAGCGAGGAGCCCTGACCATGACGAGCCAGACAGAGCGCCAGCCGATACCGGATCTCGACTACCTGATCATCGGTGCCGGCGTCTGCGGGCTCTACCAGCTGCACCAGCTGCTGGAGCTCGGGGTGTCGGTGCGGGTCGTCGACGCGAACGCGGGCCTCGGCGGGACGTGGTTCAACAACCGCTACCCGGGCTGCCGGTTCGACTCGGAGTCCTACACCTACCAGTACTCGTTCTCCCGCGAGCTGCTCGACGAGTGGGACTGGAAGGAGCGCTTCGCGCCGCAGCCGGAGACGCTGTCCTACCTGGAGCACGTGGCGGACCGGTTCGGCCTGCGCCCGCACATCAGCCTCAACACGATGGTCGAGCGGGCCGAGTGGGTCGAGGAGGGCCTGCACTGGCTCGTGACGATGGCGGACGGCGCCCAGCTCCGGGCCCGCTTCGTGTTGTGCGCCATGGGACTGCTGTCCGTGCCCACCTACCCGCGAGTCCCCGGCCGCGGCACGTTCCGCGGCGTGGAGACCCACACGTTCGACTGGCCGGAGGACCTCGACGTCACCGGCAAGCGCGTGGTCGTCATCGGCACCGGTGCCAGCGGGGTGCAGGTCATCACGGACGTGGCGGACAGGGTCGAGCAGCTGACCGTGCTCCAGCGCGACGCCAACTGGTGCGCGCCACTGGGCAACGCGCTCATCACGCCGGAGGAGATGGCGCGGCTGCGCGCGTCGTACGACGACATCTTCGCGTGGTGCAGGGAAACCCCGGCCGGCTTCGTGCACCGCCCCGACCGCACGCTGTCGACCGACGTCACCCGCGAGGAACGCCTGCGGCACTGGAACGACCTGTACGACAACGGTCACGGCGCCGCGCTCTACATGGGCAACTACCGCGACACGATGATGGAGGCGGGGCCCAACCGCGAGCTGTCCGAGTTCGTCGCCGACCGGATCCGGCAGCGCGTCACCTCCCCGGAGGTCGCCGAACTGCTCATCCCCAAGGACCACGGCTTCGGCAACAAGCGGGTGGCGGGGGAGTCCGGTTTCTACGAGGTGTTCAACCAGGACAACGTCGAGCTCGTCGACCTGATGGCGCACCCGATCCTCGAAGTCACCCCCGAGGGCGTCCGCCTCGACCTCGGCGGCGGCGAGACGCGCGACATCGGGGCCGACGTCATCGTCTACGCGACCGGCTTCGACGCGGTCACCGGTCCGTTCGACCGCATCGACTTCGTCGGCGTCGACGGCGTGCGGCTCAAGGAGCAGTGGAAGGACGGCCCCGAGACCTGCGTGGGCGTCCAGGTCACGAACTTCCCGAACCTCTTCATGCTCGTGGGCCCGCAGTCCGGCTCCGCGACCGCCAACTTCCCGCGCGGCATCGAGGACGTCGTCAACTGGATGACCGAGACCGTGCGCCACATCGAGGCGAACGGTGTCGTCCGCGTCGAGGGCAAGCGGGAGGCGGAGATCGCCTGGGTCGACCACGTGCGCGAGATCAACAGCAAGCTGCTGCTGGCCCACTCGAAGTCGTGGTTCAACGGGCACAACATGAACCTCGACCGCGACGACAACCCGCGCGTGATGGTGTACCTGGGCGGCGCTCCCCGGTACCGGCGGCGGCTGCAGGAGGAGATCGACGGCGGCTACCCGAGTTTCGAGCTCCGCACGGCGCCGTGAGCCTTGCGGCACACGCGGTGTGGAAATTGCGCCGATCAGGGCGTGCCGGGCCGGTGTGCCCACGTCGGCGTTGGCTGGTTGGCACCATACGACCATGTCGGAGGGACGCCGCAACATCGCGCGCTGGGTGATCGGCTCCGTGGTGCAGGCGGACACGGTGCAGGGGGACGTGCACGTCCACCAGGTGGTCGGCCCGGAACCGGTGTCCGTCCTGGAGTTGCTGGCCGGCCTGGTGCGGCGGCAGTGGCTGGAGGAGATGAAGCACCGGCGCCTGCTCGTGCCGCAACCACCGCTGCCGGTGCGCCTCGTGGCGGCGGGCGACGACGTCGTCGACGACTGGCGCAACATCCACCGCGATCCGGGCCGGCCGGACGCGGCCGACCTCCGCGGCAGCTACGACGACGTGCTGCGGTTGTGGCACGCGGTTCCCGGCGCGGCGGAAGGCCGTGGCCGGCTGGCCGTGGTGGGCGAGCCGGGAGCGGGCAAGACCGCGCTGGCGCTCAACCTGCTCGTGGAGATCATCAGGAACCGGGCGCCGGGCTCCCCGGTGCCCGTTCTCGTCGACATCGCTTCGTGGAACCCCCTCGCCGACAATCTCATGACCTGGCTCGAAGAACACTTGGAACGCGCTTACCCGTTGCTGCGTCAGCACACCGCGAACAGCCGCAGCGCGGCATACGAACTCGTCTCCTCGCGGCTGATCGTTCCCGTGTTCGACGGCCTCGACGAGATGATGCCGCCCGCTCGGCGCGTGGCGGCGATCGGCGGACTCAACGACAGCCTGTCCGACGACCACCCGTTCGTGCTCACATGCCGGCTCGAGGAGTACCGGCAGGTGTGTGCGTCCGGTGCCCGGCTCGCCGGTGCGCCGGTGGTGCTGCTGGTGCCGGTGCCGCTGGACACCACGAGGCAGTACCTGGAGCGCACCGCGCCCGGCACCCGCAAGTGGCAGGACTTCTTCACCGCCCTGGCGCAGCGCCCCCGGAACGACCCGTTGCGGGAGGTGTTCGCCAACCCGCTGATGATTTCGCTCGCCCGCTGCGGCTACAGCGACACCGCGGCAGACCCGGCGCGGCTGCTCCGGCCCGAGTTCGCCTCGCGCGCCGCGATCGAGGACCACCTGCTCGACGGTGTCGTGTCGCTGGCCTTCCCGCACCGCCCCTCCCGGCACCCGGTCGCGGCACGCTGGCACGGCAAGCCCGCGGACCGCTGGCTGCGCGAGCTCGCCGCGACGACGGCGCGCGAGGGTACCGGCGACATCGCCTGGTGGCGGCTGGAACGGCAGGTGCCGCGGGTGTTCTTCGGAGCCGCGTTCGCGGTGCTCACCATCCTCGCCGTGCTCCCGCTCGCGGCGTTCGCGGTCGGTCTCCGCACGGGCGCGACGTTCTGCTCCGCACTGGCCCTCACGGTCATGGTCATGGCGTTCTGGCGCAGGCCGAACGCACCGGCGCTGATCCAGGTCCGCTTCCGCTGGTCCAGATCGGCGTGGTCGCCGGACATCTGGCGCAACGTCCTCGGGGCCGCCGGCATGGGAGCGGTCACGGCGGTGGTCGTCGGACCCGTCGCCGGTGCCGTCACCGCGGGCGCGGCGGCGCTCGCCACCCTCGTGGTGCGGTCGACCCGCACGATCCCGGTGGACACCGAGGTGCGAACTCCCCGGGTCACCATGGCCGAGGACCGTGCGGTCGTCCTCCAGACGTTCGCGGTCCTGGCTGTCCTGATGGCTCCGGCCGTCGTCATCGCGACCCTGGACACGACATGGACCACGCCGGTCGCCCTGGCGGTCGGCGCGGTCGCCGGGCTGTTCACGATGCCGACGAGCCCGTGGGTGTGGTTCGTGCTGGCCCGCTGGTGGTTCGCCGCCTGCGGGAAGCTGCCCTGGCGGCTCATGCGGTTCCTCGACGACGCCCACGCCCTCGGCGTGCTGCGGCAGGCGGGCAACGTCTACCAGTTCCGGCACCTGCGTCTGCGAGAACGACTGGCCGCCGCGGCCGACCTGCGCTGAACCCGGCGGGGGACGCCTCGTGCCGCGGGAGCAGACGAGGGGCCGCGAAGGAACCTGAACATCATCTACTCGGGTTCTCGACACGTCGTCGCGATGGTGACGGGCATGCGAAACCCGCGGAGCGCACCGGCGCGGCGATGAAGCTGATGGCCGACTTCGACGAGAACGACGCCCCGCGCACAGTCCTGCGCGGCGAAGGGAGTCGCCGTGGCATCCTGGACGCGGCCGAGGACCTCTTCACCGAACGGGGCTTCGCACGCACGTCGCTCAGGGACGTCGCGGAGCGCGCCAGAACCGGTCGCGGCGCGATCCTCCTGCACTTCAAGGACAAGGACGGTCTCGCCATGGCTGTCGCGGAACGCGCGGCCGGCCGCCTCCGGGCCGCCGATCACCAGCCGGCCGCGTCCCCGCTCGCCGGCCGGATCTCCGCGCTGCTGGAGCACGGCGACTCGGCGCTGGTGCTGGAAGTGCTCGTCCACGTTCTGAGTGCCCGCAGCGAGGTGCGCCGGCACCACCGCGACTTCCTCGCCAGGAGGCGCGAAGGCGTCGAGGCCCTGCTGGTGCGGCGGCGCCCGGCGCACGTGGACCCCGTCGCGGCGGCCGGCCGGGAACGCGCCGCCGCGGTGGCGCTCAACGGCGTGCTCCTGGGAATCCACCTGCAGGTCCTGCTCGACCCGGAGTCCGTCGACCTCGAAGCCGCACTCACGTCGGCCGTGACGATGTTCGACCGGAACCTGGACGACGTCTGGCGCTAGCGCCTGTCCGCACGCGCCCGGATGACGGCCGTTGTCACCGGAGCGGCAGTGTGGGCTACGTCGGGGCAGGGCTATGCCGGGGGAGGGGTGCGCCGCAGCAGGAGGACGACGAACCCGAGGAACCCGCGGTAGCCGCCCAGCCAGCCGGCGCGGTGGTCCGCCGACATCCGCAGGGCCCGGTCGCTGTCGGGGTGCCCGGGGTTGTCGAGTCCCCACCGGGCGAGTGTGCCGGTCCAGCACCACTCGTACTCGTCCCACTCCGCGATGGTGCTGATGTAGCCGTAGACGGGCGTCCACCCGTCGGCGACGACCTGGGCCACGGTGGTCGGGAGGTCGGCGTAGGTCTGCGGCCCGTTCTCCATCTCCGCGCGGACGGCGGGGTCGGGCTCGCGTTCCCAGAAGCAGTCGCCGAGCAGGAGCATCCCGTCGTCGGCGAGGTGCTCGCGTGCGGCGGTCAACGTCGGGAGCAGCCCGCCGAACGCGTAGGCGGCCCCCACGCTGAGCACCAGGTCCGCCTTCCTGTCCGAGCGGTACCCGGCGACGTCCTGGCGGCGCAGTTCCAGCCGATCGGCCAGGCCGAGCCGGGCGGCCTCGCCGAGGACGTGGTCGAAGCCCGCACCCGAGATGTCGACCCCGACAGCCGTGGTGCCGTCGTGCGCCTGGAGCGCGCGCAGCAACCAGGTGCCGTCGCCGCAGCCCAGGTCGAGCAGGTGGTCGTGGGTCCCGCGAACGGCCCGGCGGAGGAGGTGCTCCACCGTGCTGTCGCTCAGTGGAGCCGAAATCGGGTGGTCTGCGTGCGCGAGAGCGGCGAGTTCGTGTCGTTCCACGAGCGCCGTGTCTAGCAGAAGGTCGTGGTCAGCGGGGTCCGGGGAACGTCGCCAGTCCCGCTTCGGCCAGGCGGGCGGCGCGGCGGACCTCGCGGGCCACGGCGTCGATCGCGTCCGGCAGGGGGTGGCCGGGGCGCACGTGGGTCCGCAGGGCGCGGAACTGGACCCGCCACAGGCCGAGGAGCGTCGCCGCGGCGATCTGCGGCTCGGGGTCGTCGGGACGCAGCCCGCTGCGGCCGGCGAGCGCTTCGGCGGCGATGTCGACGAACCGGTCGGCGGTGTCGCTCTGGTGCGCCCGCAGGGACGGGGTGCTCCGGATCAGGTCGCCGAACCGCCGGTACCGAGCCAGTGCGCGGTCGGGGTCGTCGTCGGCGGCGAGAGCCGTGGCGAGGCCGTCCCGTTCGCGGTCGAGGATCGCCAGCATCGCCTCGACCGGGGTCAGCGCCGGGTCCGGCAGGTGGGTGCGCAACGCGTCGGCCATCGCCTCGAGCCGGTCCAGCAGCAGCGCTTCCTTGCTCGGGAAGTAGTTGAAGACGGTCTTCTCGGACACCCCGCACGCTTCGCCGACGTCGGCCACCCGCACGGCGTCGAAGCCGTGCTCGAGGAACATCCGCGCGGCGGTGTCGGACAGCTGCGCGCGCATCGCGCGCTTCTTGCGCTCGCGCAACCCCTCTGCGACCGGACGGCCGGTCTCCGCTGTCGGCATGCGGTCATCCTACTTCAGCCGCATGAAAAATACTGCTACTGTAATTTTACAGCAACTGAAGCTAGGAGATCGTGGTGTCCGAGATCCACCTCGTCCGCGACTACCCGCACTCACCCCTGAAGGTCTGGCGGGCCATGACCGACCCGGACCTGATCCCGTACTGGACCTCGACCGGCAAGGGGGCCCGCGCCGTCGGGTTCGAACCGGTGGCCGGCACCAGGTTCCAGTTCGTCGCCAAGCCGATGCCCGGCTGGCGTGGGATCGTCGACTGCGAGGTGCTGGAGGTCCGCGAGCGGGAACTGCTGCACTACACCTGGACAGGCGCGGAGGGCGAGACGCCGAGCCACGTCCGCTACCGGCTCGAACCCACGGCCGACGGTACTCGTTTCACCTACCACCACACGGGTTTCGCGGGCATCGGCGGTTTCGCCATGGCCAAGCTGCTCGGCTCGGTCCGGGCCAAGATGCTCACCACCGGCGTGCCGGCCCTGCTCGCCGAACTGGACGAGACCGGCGCACTGCTGCCAGACGCGCCCTTGCGGCTGACGGGCTCCCGATGAACGTCCTCGCTCAGACCGCGCTTGTCACTGCTGGGCGCGGCTGGAGGCAACGTGTTCGACAGTTGCGCACGGCCATGAGCACACTGCGCGCGTGATCCGTTTTCGCTTCCGCCTCAGACCGCTGGCCGAGGTGGAGCCCTGGGGTGACGGCACTCTGCACTGGTACACGAGCTATCTCGCCGCCGCCCCGCACATCCTGTGGTGGCGGTCGGTCGCCGACCAGGACACGGTCACGGTCGACTGGCGGCACCGCAACGGGGACGCAAGTGATTGCGCCCTGCCCGAGGCAGGGACGGGCATCTGTTCCCACCGAGATGTTCCTGCGCGCCGTGGAGGAGTTCGACCGGGAACTGATCGCCGCGATGGACCAGCGCATCGCGGAGGTCGAGGCGGGCGGCCTGGCCGCGGACATCCGGCTGGACCTCGAGCAGCTCCACCGCGAACACCGGCAGCGTTCCGGCTCCCTGCGGGCCGCGATGCGGCGCGTACCCGCCACGGACTGGACAGCCGTTCGCGAAGGCGCCGCGCGGATCTTCCCGACGTGGACTCCGGATGTTCGGCAGCCGCCGGGACGCGTGCCGTGAGCGTCAGCTCCCGGTGGCGACGAGCACGAGCACGCGGTCGTCCGGCACGAGGTAGGCCTTGGCGAGCCACTGGTCGGCGGCGAAGGCCTGGTCGAGCCGGTCGCCGGTGAGGAAGCTGCCGCCGGGCAGCTCACCGCGCAGGCCGTCGACGACGTCCGGCGTCTTGCCCGCGGGCTCGGGGTCGTACGCGGACTGGAGCTCGTCGACCTTGCTCGCCGGCAGCGTGATCACGGCGTCGATCCAGTAGGTCGACGGGCCCGGCGCGCGGCCGGAGCCGAAGGTGCCCGACATCCAGCGGGCCTGCTCCGGGGTGCCCAGAGCCGCGAACCGCTTGGTGAGCGGCTCGAGGTCGGTTTGCAGCTCGCCCGTGCCGGACTTGCCGGCGGTTTCGGTGGTGCGCACGGTCGTTCCCGCGTTCCACACCGACTGGCAGCCCGCGGTCAGCACCGCGCACAGCACCACGGCGGTCAACCTGGTGAAGCTCACCGGCACTCCCTCGGGTTGTCCGGGGTGGTTCCCGGTCCGCGGTCCGACCCGCGTGGTGCACGATTCTCGCCCCGCGCTCCGACCGGTCCACCGGGTGGGGCCTCGCTCAGCCTGGAACGACACGCCGGGGTGCCTGATTTGTCCGGCCGAGGTGGTTACAGTGCGCCGGTGATCAATGGTCGGCGCCACCCTGGCCGCCTGGTGGTGCTCGCGTTCGCGGTCGCCGTCACCGTGGGCACGTCGCTGTTCCTGCTGCCGGTGGCGGCCGAGCCTGGCAGGACGACGTCGTTCATGACGGCGTTGTTCACCGCCGTCTCCGGCCTGACCGGGACCGGGCTGTCCGTTGTGGACACCGGCACGCACTGGTCCACCTTCGGCGAGGTCCTGCTGCTCGCGCTCGCCCAGGTCGGCGGCTTCGGGATCATGACGCTCACGGCGCTGCTGGCGCTGATGATCTCCAACCGCATCGGGCTGCAGCTGCAGCTCACCGTCAAGACCGAGACGAACACGCTGAACCTGGGGCAGGTCCGCCGGGTCGCGCTGGGTGTCGTCGCGATCAGCCTGGTCGTCGAGGCGGCCGGCACGGTCGCGCTGGGGCTGCGGTTGTGGCTCGGGCACGACTACACCCCCGGGCGGGCCTTCTACTCCGGGTTGTTCCACTCGGTGTCGGCGTTCAACAGCGTCGGCGTGTCGATCTACCCGGACAGCCTGACGCGGTTCGCCACCGATCCGTGGGTGGTGGTGACGATCGTCCTGCTGGGGGTGATCGGCGGGCTGGGGTTCCCGGTGTTGTTCGAGGTGTTGCGGGGCCGGCGGCGCAAGCGGTGGTCGTTGCACACCCGGATCACCGTGCCGGTCTACCTGTCGCTGATGGCGTTCGGCGCGGTGTTCGTGCTCGTCGTCGAGTGGGCGCGGGCCGGCACGCTCGGGCCGTACGGGGTGGGGGAGAAGGTGCTGATCAGCTTCTTTCACGGCGCGCAGCCGGGTACGGCGGGGTTCAACAGCCTCGACGTCTCGCAGTTCCAGCCCGCGACGTTGCTGGTGAACGACATGTTGATGTTCATCGGCGGCGGTAGCGCGGGCACCACCGGCGGCATCAAGGTGACGACGTTCGCGTTGCTCGCGTTCGTGCTGCTCGCGGAGGTGCGTGCCGAACCCAGCGTGCACGCGATGGGGCGCCGGCTCGGCAACGACGTGCAGCGCCAGGCCGTCACGGTGGCGCTGATGGGGGTCGGGGCCGTCATGACCGGCACCCTCGTCATGCTCGCCACGTCGTCGTTCCGGCTGGACGACGTGCTGTTCGAGGCCGCGTCGGCCTTCGGCGGCGTCGGCATGTCCACCGGCATCACAGCGCAGCTGCCGGTGGTGGGCCAGGTCGTGATGATGGCTCTGATGTTCATCGGCCGGCTGGGTCCGATCACGCTGGTCTCCGCTTTGGCGCTGCGCGAACGCAGTCGCCGTTACGAACTACCCGAGGAGCGTCCCGTTGTCGGATAAGCAGGCCAGCCGCGTCGTCGTGATCGGCCTCGGGCGGTTCGGCAGCTCGCTCGCGCTCGAACTGGTCAGCCAGGGCACCGAGGTCATGGCGATCGACCAAGACCCGAAGCTCGTGCAGCGGCACGCCGACGACCTCACGCACACCGTCGTCGCCGACAGCACCGACGCCGAGGTGATGCGGCAGCTCGGCGTGGACGAGTTCCAGCGCGCCGCGGTCTGCATCGGCACGAACCTGGAGACGAGCATCCTGACCACCGCGGTCCTGGTCGACTTCGGCATCTCGACGATCTGGGCGAAGGCGATCAGCCGCGAGCACGGCCGCATCCTCGAACGCATCGGCGCCCACCACGTCGTCCTGCCGGAGCACGAGATGGGCGAACGCGTCGCGCACCTCGTGACCGGCCGCATGCTCGACTTCATCGAGTTCGAGGACGACTACGCCATGGTCAAGACGCGGGCGCCGCGGGAGGCCGTCGGCCAGACGCTGGGGCAGAGCAAGCTGCGGCAGAAGTACGGCGTGACCGTCGTCGGGGTGAAGCGCCCCGGCGAGGGCTTCACCTACGCCACCGCGGAGACGGTCGTCCAGGCCGGCGACGTCCTGATCGCGGCCGGCCGGACGGCCGAGGTGGAGCGGCTCGCGGACCTCACCTGACCGTGGCGGGCGCTCGGCCGAGGAACTTCTCCAGGACCGTGTTGAACGCCGCCGGGTTCTCCAGGAACACGAAGTGCGAGCTGGCCTCGGTGACCGGGAAGACGTGCAGTTCGGCGCCGGGGACCCGGTCGGCGATGTAGCGCTGGGACTCCGGGCTGACGTGGCTGCCGTCGCAGCCGAGGACCAGGGTGGGCACGTCGATGCGGGGGAGCACGTCGCGCCAGTCCTGGGCGCAGTGGTCGAAGAGCAGGGGGACGGCCGCGTAGGCGGGCGTGGCGGTGATCTCCCAGGCGACGAAGTCCCAGATCTCCGGGGCGGTGTCGCCGGAGAACATCGAGCGGACGAAGGCCTCCCGGACGGTCGCGCCGTCGGGGCCGTGCAGGTCGCCGTTGAGGGCCAGCAGGCCGCCCACGTCGAAGATCGCGCCCGACTCCGCCTGCTCGGCCGCCGACATCCAGGGGACGGCGGCCACGGCGGCCGGCTGGTCGACGACCACGAGGGTGCGCAGGCGGGTGGTGCCGCGGGTGTCGACGTGGCTCCACAGCACGGAGGCGCCCATCGACCAGCCGAGGGCGTCGACCCGGTCCAGGCCCAGGTGGTCGAGCAGGTCGGCGAAGTCCTGGGCCAGGCGGGCGATGCGGTAGCCGTGGTGCGGTTTGTCCGAGAGGCCGTGGCCGCGCTGGTCGAGGGTGATCACGCGGCGGTCCGGCAGGCCGTGCAGCTGGTGGCGGAACATCGCCTGGGTCTGGCCCCAGCCGTGCAGCATCACCAGGGGCACCGCGTCGGCCGGGCCGCCGGAGTCCTGGTAGGTCAGCGTGACGCCGTCGTTGGTGCGGAGCGTGGGCATGGCGATCTCCTCGTCGAGTCGGCCCGGCTGGGGTGCAGTGTCGGGCCGGTGCCGTCCGGGCCACCACCGCCGGGCGACGAGAGTTCAGGTCGAGGGTTGCTCCGATTGTCGAATGACGTCGGCCAGGACGAGGCCCGCGTGCAGGGCGAGTCTCGTGCCTCCGTCGCCCACGACGTCCAGACCGGTGAGGTCGCGGAGCCTGCCCAGCCGGTAGTAGAGCGTGGTCCGGTGGACGTGGAGCCGTTCCGCGGCCAGGGGACCGTTGCCCGCGGTGTCGAGGTACACGCGCACGGTCTCGGCCAGCTGGCTGTCGGCCGCGCGCAGCCGGTGGAACTCGTGGGGCAGCAGCGCTTCGGTCAGGGCGGAGTCCGGAATGGACAGCAGCGGGCCCAGGGCGCCGAGGTCCTCCCAGGCCGCCACCGGTCCGTGCAGGCCCAGGGCGGCCGCGCGGCGGGCCAGGCCCGCCCGGTGCAGCGAGGTGCCGGCGTGGTCGAGGCCTTCCCCGGTGCTGCCGATGCCCGCCACGCAGCGGAAGTGGCCCAGGGCGAACTCGTGGACGCGGTCCAGTACATCGGCGATCCGCTCCGGCAGCGCCTGCGGTGAGTCCAGCAGCACCACGGCGCGGTCGCCCGTCACGGAGACCAGCCGGCCGGCGGGGCGCCGGGAACCGGACAGCGCCTGGCGGAGCGCGACTTCGACGTGGGCGGTCGTCGTGGTGGTGGCACCGGCCACCGCGATCTCGACGGCGGTGACCGTGGTGAACCGGCCCGCGCGGCCGCTCGCGTGCAGGGCCTGGCGGGCGGTGCGGCGGGCGGACGGGTCGGAGGCCACCAGGTCGAGCACGAGCTGGTCGTCGGTGTCCTCTGCCGACGCCGTGGTCTCGTCGTGCAGCAGCAGTGCCAGCTCGCGGGCGGACTCGTTGACCCGGCCGAGCTCGGCGGTGGTCATGGACTGGTCGGCGTCCATCACCATCAGCAGGCCCAGCAACGCGCCCTCCCAGCGGACCGGCACGCACACCCTGGCGTGCATGCCGATCGCCTCGTTGGCGGGGATCAGGCCGGTCCTGGTCCAGGTCGAGACGCCCTGCGCCAGCACGTGGCCGCGGGCGGCGGGCTGGGCGACGTGGTCCAGCACGGCGCGGATGCGCACCGGGTCCTCGTCGCCGTAGTGCGGGCTCGCGTAGAGCATCTGCATGGCGGGGTCGTTCACCACGACCGACCGCGACAGCTCCGCGGCGAGGCCGTCGATCAAGCCGGACACGGCCCTGCTCGTCATGCGCCGGATTCTACAATCGGAGCATCGGGCGCCGCGCTTTCTAGTCGGTGGACGGTGGGCCGGGGGCACGGGGCGGTGTCATCGTCGGCGGATGGGCGAACGGGAGCTGGACGGCCGGGTCGTGGTCGTGTTCGGGGCGGGCTCCAGCGGGCGGGGGCTGAGCAACGGCGAGGCCGCCGCGCTGGCCTACGCCCGCGCCGGTGCGGTGGTCGTCGCCGTGGACCGCGACGCCGCCGAGGCCCGCCGCGTCGCGAAGGAGATCACCGCAGACGGGGGAGTCGCGCTGGCCGTGACCGCCGACGTGACGGTGGAGGCCGACGTCGCCGCCGCGGTCGAGGCGGTGGTGGCGGCCTTCGGGCCGCCGCACGTGCTGCACAACAACGTCGGCGCGTCGATCCTCGGCGACCTCACCGCGACCGACCTCGCCACCTGGAACCACGGCCTCGCGGTCAACCTGACCAGCGCCTACCTCACCTGCCGCTACACCGTGCCGCACATGCTCGCGGCCGGGCGCGGTGCCATCGTCAACGTGTCGTCGCTGGCCGCGATCCGCGACACCGGCTACGTCTACCCGGTCTACAGCGCGGCGAAGGCGGGCCTGAACCAGCTGACGGTCTCGCTCGCGCTGACCCACGCCCGCGCCGGGCTCCGCGCCAACGCCGTGCTGCCCGGCCTGATCGACACCCCGATGGCCGCCGGTCAGGTGACGGCCGACGCGGCCGCGCGCCACGCCGCGAGCCCGACCGGGCGGATGGGTTCCCCGCACGACGTCGCGAACGCCTCCGTGTTCCTCGCCTCGGACCGCGCCGCCTACGTCAACGGGGTCTGCCTGCCGGTCGACGGCGGCCTGTCCGCCCGGTCGGCCTGACGGGCGCCGCCGGTCACCGGGAGTGGCGGCCTCTACGGTGGTGCCGTGGCCGACACCCGACAACGCCTGATCGACGGCGCGATCGAGACCATCCGCACCCAGGGGCTCACCGGCACCACCGCACGCAGCATCGCCGCGACCGCGGGGGTCAACCAGGCGCTGGTGTTCTACCACTTCGGGTCCGTCCACGACCTGCTCCAGGCCGCCTGCCTCGCCGCCACCCGGTCGCGGGTCGAGCCGTTCGCCGAACGCCTCGAGCAGGTCACCGACCTGCGGCAGCTCCTCGCGGCCGGCCGCGCCCTGCACACCGAGGAACGCGCGCGGGGCAACGTCATGGTGCTCGCCCAGCTGCTGGCGGGCGCGCAGACCGATCCCGCGCTGGCCGAGGCCACCTCCGCGGCGCTGCAGCTGTGGATCACGCCGATCGAGGCGGCCCTGACCAGGTTGCTGGCCGGCTCGCCGGTGGCGGAGCTGGTCGACACGGCCGGGCTCGCCCGCGCGGTGAGCGCCGGGTTCGTCGGGCTGGAGCTGTACGAGGGCGTGGACCCGGCCGGGGCGCAGTCGGCGCTGGACGCGCTCGACCGGCTGGCTGTGCTGATCGAGGTGGTCGACGACCTCGGGCCGATCGCGGTCCGCGCGCTGCGCGCCAAGCTCCGCAAGACGGCCAGGAACAGCAGGTAGCGGCCCCGCACCCGATCCATTTGAGCATCTGCTCAAATCCGGCTACCCTCCGGTTTGAGCAGATGCTCAAACCGGAGGAGGTGTCGTGGCGCGACGAAAGCTCTACGTGGAGACGGTGATCCGGGCCGACCTCGACGAGCTGTGGACGCGGACGCAAGAGCCGCACCTGCACCAGCGGTGGGACCTCCGCTTCAGCAGGATCGAGCACCTGCCGAAGACGGATCCGGACGCCGCGCAGCACTTCCGGTACGCGGTCCGGGTCCTGCCGGGACTGGAGGTGGGCGGGACCGGCGTGAGCGTCGGCGAGCGCACCACGCGCGACGGTTCGCGCACGTCGGCGCTGCGCTTCGGCTCCACGCACCCGCTGTCGCCGATCCGGTCGGGCGCGGGCTACTGGCGGTACGTGCCGACGGGCGACGGCGTCCGGTTCCTCACCGGCTACGACTACCGGCCCGGCTGGGGCGCGCTGCCGGACCGGCTGGTCCGCCCGCTGATGGGGTGGGGCACGGCGTGGTCGTTCGACCGGCTGCGCCTGTGGCTCGAACGCGGCGTGCCGCCGGAGGTGTCGCTGCGGCGGG
This sequence comes from Lentzea sp. NPDC060358, assembly GCF_042725365.1. Lineage (NCBI taxonomy): Bacteria > Bacillati > Actinomycetota > Actinomycetes > Pseudonocardiales > Pseudonocardiaceae > Lentzea > Lentzea sp. NPDC060358. Next base: position 14,504 of record NZ_JBHXCW010000092.1, read on the forward strand.
CACTGCTCGACGCGGGCACGCGAGCCGCCTTCTGCGCCCTCGCCTGGTGGGCCGCACCGGTCGCGCTCGCCGCGGCCGTCACCGCCGGTGCCCTCCTCGCACCGCCGCTGCCGTCCACCCCGGCCGCCCGCAGGTGCAGGCGCACCCCGCCCGACCGCCGTTCGTCGACGGCGCCCTCGACCCTGCAGACCCTGGAGCACCCGTGACGTCGATCTTCCAGCGCGCCCTCGGCGCCGACTTCGACCGCCTGCACCCGCAGCTGCGCCGCCGGTTCGGCTTCGCCTCCGCGGACGGCGTCGCGTGCGTCGGCACCGGCACGATGGACCGGGTCTGGCACGGCCGCGGGTTCACCCGGCCGTTCCTGCGGCTCGGCGCGCAGCGCCACATCCTGCTGCCGGGCGAGGGGAGCGACGTCCCGTTCACCATCGAGAACTACGCCTACCGCGACTCGCTGGGCCGGGAGACGGTCACGTTCGTCCGCACCTTCGACCTCACCGGGCCCCGCCGCTGGGACGCCACGATGATCCACAGCCCCGAGCGCGGCTGCGTCGTGGACTACCTGGGCACGCACCAGCACCTCGCGGTCGACCTGCGCCTGTCGGTGGACGACGGCGGCGGGCTGGTGATCCGCAGCGGCGAGCAGCGCTTCCACGAGGGACCGCTGCACTTCCGCGTCCCCGGCCTGGTGACGGGCCGGGCGGAGGTCCGCGAGTCCTACGACGACGACCTGGGCCGGTTCCGCATCTCCGTCGAGGTCACCAACCACCGGTTCGGGCCGCTCTTCGGCTACCACGGCACGTTCACGTGCGCGTTCCCCGAAGGCGGTGCCGTGCCGGACGCGGTCAGGCCGGTCCGGGAACAGGCGCGGGTCTGACGTCATCCCCGGCCGGCGGGCCGGATCGGCCAGTTCAGGACGCGGCGCGCCGTGCCGCCGAACAACGCGGTCTTGTCCGCCGTGGACAGATCGGCCCGGTCGAGCAGGTGGTGCAGCGCCTGGGCGTAGGAGTGGCGACCGGGGTACGCCGGCAGCGGTGCCAGGCCGGGCAGCCGCCCCAGCACCCGGTGGTGGTCGCTGCCCCACAGGCAGCGGTCCACGCCGAACGCGTCGAGCACCGCGGCGAGGTGCGGCCAGACGTCCGGGTACGGGTAGTCCGCCGTGGACAGCGTCGGGGCTCCGGAGAGCTTCACGGACACGGTGGGGAACTCGGCCAGCGCCAGCAGGTGCCCGAGGTCGCCCCAGGCCGGATCGGCGACCGGCTGATACGGCGGCTGCGGCAGGCCGAGGTGGTCGACGACCAGCGGCAGCGCGGGATGCGCCCGTGCCACGGCCGCCACACCGGCCAGGTAACCCGTCGCGAGCATGCTCACCGCGACGCCATGGCGTTCCGCGGCGGTGAGAAGGCGGTCGTACGCCCCTGCCCGCAGCCGGTGGGCGTTGGCGGGCGGCATGGCGGTGACCACGCGCAACCCCACGACGCCGGGTGTGCCGCGCAGTCCGGCCACCTGCTCCGCGATGTCGGGCGCGGTCTCGTCGAGCTCCAGCACCGCGGCGAACCGGTCCGGGTGGCGTGCGACCACCGCCTCGAACGCCGAGGACGGTGCGATGTGGGGACTTCCCACGAGTACCGCGGTGTCGACGCCCGCGGCGTCGAGTTGAGCGACGAGCACCTCGCCCCGCAGGTCGTCCAGCGATTGGTCACCGTGCGGCCACGTCCTCCTCGGGCTCGGGAGGTGCAACTGCGCATCGAGGATCTCCACTGCCTTGGCCCCTTTTTCCTGTTGATCGGCTTGCCGGGACCACGATCGCGCCTGCCGCCGACCGGCGTCCAAGGCCTCTTCCGCATCAGGACATGCGGTGCGGGCATGGCGGCAGGACAGCTCGCCTAACCTGAGGCGGTGTCCGAACCACTCACAGCGGCCGACCTCGATCTGCGGTGGGTGCGGTACTTCACGGTCGTCGCCGACCACGGGCGGTTCGGCTCGGCGGCCGAGGAGCTGCACATCACCCAGCCCTCGCTGAGCAGGCAGATCCGGGCGCTCGAACGGCGGCTGGGCGTCCGGCTGCTGGACCGCACCGCCACGGGCAGCCACCTCACGGAGGCTGGCCGGGCGTTCCTGCCCGGAGCGAGGTCGCTGCTCGGCCTCGCGGCGCGCACGGTCGCGCAAGCGCGCGCCGCGACGCAGCCGCGGCGGGTCGTGATCGGGTGGACCTCGAACCTCTTCGTGACGGCGGCGGTGCGCGAGCTCCGGCACCGGTACCCGGAGTGCGAGGTCGTGAGCCGGTACGTGGAGTGGCCGGACGTCCACCCGGCTCTCTCCCGGGGTGACGTGGACGCCGTGGTGACCCGCGTGCTTCCCGCGGCGGAGGGGCTGGACGTGACCGTGCTCTTCGGGGAACGGCGGGTGCTCGCCGTGGCGGCGGACCACCGCCTGGCCGGCCGGGGATCGGTCACCCTCGACGACATCGCCGCCGAACAGGTGCCCCGCCTGGCCGGGGACCCCGTCCGGCCCGGCGGCGGTTCCGCTCCCGGCGGACCGGTGGTCCCCCACCGCCGAGGACAAGATCGAGCTCGTCGCCTCCGGGCAGGCCGTCGCGATCGTCCCCGCCGGTGTGCCCTGCGTCGAGCTGCGCCCGGACCTGGTGTCCGTGCCGCTCGACGACGGCCGCGCGGGCGAGGTGGTGCTCGCCACGCGGGCCGGTGGGAGCAGTCCGCTCGTCGAGGACTTCGCCGCGATCGTCCGGGATCAGCGCTCGTTGCCCGCGCGCAGCCAGGCGATGTAGTCGGCGGCGGCCGCGGCGGTGCCGTACTCGGGCTCGAAGCCGGTGTCCTCGCGCAGGCGGGTGATGTCGAGCCAGCGCACCGGCACCTCCCCGGCCGAGGGGAGCTCGAACCGGAACACGGGCTCGACGGAGCCGATCGCGGCGATGACGTCGGCGTTGCTCGTGGCGTGTCCCGAGGCCACGTTGTACGTCGAGTGGGACAGCTTGCCGGCGAGCTGCAGCAACGCGAGCGCGCGGCCGGTGTCCTTGACGTACAGCAGGTCGAGCGCGTCCTCGGCGTGCGGCGGCGCGACGAGTCCGGACAGGTCGGGGGCACCGCGCCGGGCCGCGGCCTCGGCCAGCGACGGGGCCGCGAAGAACGGGTCGGGCAGGTGGCCGCCGGGTCCCCAGGTGCCGGAGATGCGCGCGGTGACGATGTCCACGTCCGTCACCTCCGAGAGGTGGCCGGCGAGGAGTTCGGTGATCTTCTTGAACGTCGGGATGGGGTGGGAGCGCTCCAGCGAGAGCGGCACGTCCTCGGTCAGCGCGCCCTCGGAGGCGAAGCCGTAGACGCCGATGGTGCTCGCGGTCACGACGCGGCGCACACCCCAGGCCCGCGCGGCGCGGACGATGTTGAGGAACGCGCCCAGCGCACGCTCCGTGCTCTCGATCGGGTCGTCGTCGGTGACCGGCCACGGCAGCGCGACCGCGAGGTGCACGATCCCGGTGATCGGGTACCGCTCGCCCACGGCGAGCAGGGCGTCGAGGTCGGCGACGTCGGCCTGGGCGACGTGGACGGGCAGGTCCGCCAGGTGCGGGGGGAGGTCCGGGGTGCGGCGCTGGAGCAGCACGCACTCCTCGCCCGCGTCGGTGAGGGCGCGGACGGTGTGGGAGCCGATGAAGCCGAGGCCTCCGGTCACGAGGATCATGGTCGCGCCTTTCGCAGTGAGTCTGATCGTCAGTAGTGCTGACGATCAGGGTAGGCCTAAGATGGGCGTCGTGTCCACCGAGCCGAGCACCGCCGACCCGCACGAGGTCCTGGCGTACCTCCTCAAGCACGCGACCCTGAAGCTCACGGCGTCCACGGACGCGGCGCTCGCGCCGCTGGGGATCGACGGCAAGGACTTCGGGGCGCTGCGGGTCCTCGCCCACCGGGAGCCGTCGTCGCAGCTGCAGGTGGCGCAGACGCTCGGCATCGACCGCACCACGATGGTCGCGCTGCTCGACGTGCTGGAGCGCAAGGGGATCGTCACGCGGCGGCCGGACCCGGCGGACCGGCGCCGCAACGTCGTCGAGCTCACCGAGCAGGGCCTGCGCACCTACGACGCGGCGCAGGCGGCGTACCTGGAGGCCGAGAGCGCGTTCCTGGCCGGGCTGAGCCGGACCGCGGCCGACCAGCTCCGCCGGACGTTGCGCACGATCGTGCAGGACTGACCCGGCCGCGCGTGACCCGAGTTCGTCATCCGAGTTCACGTCGCGGAAACCAGCGTGCCGCGGGCGCCGATCTAGGGTCGTCCCATCCTCGACGAGATCGATCCCTTCATCGGCACGGCCGCCACCTCACTGCCCGCGGCGCAGGGGCTGGCGGCCACCTGGTGGTGGCCGAAAGCGCAGGTCGGCAACACCCACCCCGGCGCGACGTCCCCGCTGGGCATGGTGTCCGCCTGCGCCTACTCCGGCGCCTACCCCACCGGGTACGGCCGCTACGCGAAGAACACCGAGGGACAGCCGGAAGAGCTCTTCGACCGGTTGCAGGCGTCCGGTTTCACCCACTTCCAGCAGTCCGGCACCGGCGCGATCCGCAAGTACTACAACTACGTGCGGGTGACGCCGATGGTGCAGCCGCTCGACGTCCTCGGCGAGTCCTGGCCGCTGCACGACGAGGCCGCCGAAGCCGGCTACTACGCGGCCACGCTGGACACCGGCATCCGGTGCGAGGTCACCGTCGGCGCCAAGGTCGCCGTGCACCGGTACGTCTTCCCCGAGCACCGCAGCGCGCGGCTCGTCGTCGACCTGTCCTGCGGCGGCCTGGCCATCGACCTCGGCCGCACGGTGCCGCTGCGGGCACACGTGGAGAGCCTCGGCAACGGCCACGCCAGGGGAACGGTCGTCGTCGAGGGGGTGCCGTTGTCGGTGCACGTCAAGGTCGAGAGCCCCGGCTGGCGGCAGATGCTGTGGCACGACCGGCGGCTGATCGAGGGCGGCACGCGGCTCGACTTCGACCGCATCCGGCAGACCACGCTGCGCCCGTTCGGGATGCTGTTCCTGGGGCCGGTCACCGCGGGGCAGAGCGTCGAGATCCGGATCGGGTTCTCCCTGCGCGGCTGCGACCAGGCCCGGCAGAACCTGGAACGCGAGTGCGGTGACGGGGCACCGGCGTTCGACGTCGTGCGGGAGCGGACGAAGGCGCGGTGGCGGGACCACGTCGGCCGGGTGGAGGTCGAGGGCGGCTCGCCGGCCCGGCGGCAGGTGTTCGCGACCGCGCTGTACCACTCGCTGATCAAGCCGTGCTTCGCCGACGACGAGAGCCCGTTCTGGCCGTCGTCGGGCCCGTTCGCGTTCGACATCTGCACGATGTGGGACATCTACAAGACCCAGCTGCCGCTGCTCGCCGCCCTCTGCCCGGACCGGGCCGTCGACCTGCTGGAGTCGTTGATCCGGGTCTGCGAGGAGGAGGGGAACTTCCCGATCGGGTACCGGATGGCGCGCGGCGCGGACAGGTTCTTCCGGCAGGCGAGCGCGCTGGTCCACACCGCGCTCGCCGACGCGCACGCCCTCGGCCTCGGCGACCTCGACTGGACCTGGGCGCTCGTGCACATGTACGACGACCTGCGCCGGATGTACGGCGAGGAGTTCTACGAGCACGGCGTCGTCCACCCGATCTCGCACACGCTCGACCTCGCCTACGCCTGCCACTGCACCGCCGGCGTCGCCCGGGCCCTGAACGACGTCCAGCTCGCCGACGACCTCGAGGCGCGCAGCCGGCTGTGGTCCAACGCATTCGACCCGGGCACCGGCCTGCTGCTCGACTCGTCGTTCTACGAGGGCGGCAAGTGGAACTACTCGTTCCGGCTGCTGCACGACATGGCCGCGCGGATCGCGCTGGCCGGGGGGAACGAGGCGTTCATCGGCATGCTCGACGCGTTCTTCGGCTACGGCGCCGCACGGGTGACGCAGCCCGGCAGGCGGCCCGGCCCGGCGGAGATGGCGGCCGGCTACCTGCTGAACCGCTTCGAGGGGCTCAACAACGAGCCGGACGTCGAAGCGCCTTGGTCCTACCACTACGCGGGCCGGCCCGACCGCACCGCCGAGATCGTCCACGCGGCGCTGACCTGGCAGTTCGGCACCGGCCGCGGCGGCCTGCCGGGCAACGACGACTCGGGCGGGCTGAGCTCCTGGTACGTGTGGGCCTCGCTCGGCCTGTTCCCGGTCGCCGGGCAGAACCTGTTCCTGGTCAACGCGCCCGCCTTCAGCCGCGCCACCCTGCACCTCGGGGACCGCGACTTCGTCGTCGAGACGCGCGGGCACCGCGAGACGTCCGTCAGCTCCGACGGGCTGGACGCGGACCCGCCCGCGCAGTACGTGCAGTCCGCCCGGTTCGACGGCAAGCCGCTGGACGCGGCCCACCTGCGCGCCACCGACGTCCACGCCGGTGGCCGGCTGCTCCTCGAGCTCGGCCCGCACCCGTCGGGGTGGGGCCGCGAGGTCCTGCCGCCGTCCGTGTCCGGCCCACTGGGAAAGGGGGCTCGCCCATGAGCAGTCCACGTCGGCGTCTCGTCATCGTGGTCCGCGCCGACCCGGTCATCTGCGGTCACTCCGGAGAAGCCCGCAACCTGGCCGAGGTCGCGCTCACCCGCGGTTTCGACGACGTCCGCCTGCTGACCTGGCCCGTCCCGGTGCTGCAGGCGGCGGGCCTGCCGCTCAAGCCGCTGGACGGGATCCTGCCCTACAGCGAGGGCATCACCGTGGAGCGGCCGGACCCCGTGGGCGACTACCGCGTGCCCGACGGCCGCTACCTGGCCGGGCTCACGGGACGCCTGGTCGAGCTACTGGCCGAGCGGGTCCCCACCACGTGCGTGTCGATGTACCTCGCTCCCCACGACGCGGTGGTCCGCGACGCCGTCGACGCGGCCCGCGCGGCCGGCTGCGCACCGGACGTCCGCACCATCGCGAAAGCGGTCGGCTCGGACGTCACCAACGTGATCCGGTCGTGCCTGCGCGAGGGACGGTTCGGGGCCGCCGTGGTCCTGTTCACCCGGTTCCTCGCCAACGACCAGGTCGTCGCCGTGTCGGAGTACACCCGGCAGGAGATCATCGCCTGCGCGGAGACCGTCGACGCGCACTGCGGGACCCGGTTCGCCCGCCAGTGCGCGCGCCGGATCTCGGTCAGCTACCCGCCGATCGACACCTCGGCCTACCTCGACCTCGCCCCGGCGCTCGTGGACACCGCCCTGCGGCGGCGCGGGCTCGACCGCGACGGGTACGTCCTCTTCCTGTCCCGGCTCACGCGGGCCAAGGGCGTCTACGACCTGGTGGAGGCGTTCGCCCGGAGCCGGGCGCGGTCGCGGGTGCGGCTCGTGGTCGCGGGCAACGGCCCCGAACTGGAGCACCTGCGGGAGGTCACCCGGCACGACGACCGGGTCCTCTTCCTCACCGACGTGCAGGACGAGGAGAAGCCGCTGCTGATGGCCGGCTGCGCCGCGTACGCGCTGCCGACGAAACCCGAACCGGACTTCGTCGAGACCTTCGGCATCGCGCTGACCGAGAAGATGCTCGCCGGCGGCGGGCCGGTGATCACCACGGCCACCGGGGGCGTCGGCGAGGCGGTGGGCGGGACGGCCGTCGTCGTCGAGGCCGGGAACCCCGCCCACCTCGCCGCCGCGATCGACCGGGTGGTGCTCGACACGACCACCGAGGAACGCGAGCTCATGGCGGACCGGGCACGCGCGCACGCCCTGTCGTTCGACCGCGTGCGGGTGTTCGACGACCTCTTCTCGTCCGGCACCGCGGTCGCCCTGACGGGGTGAGCCCGGCCGCCGCGGGAGGTCAGGGGCGCGGCCGGGCCCCGGGACCGGGTTCCGCGCGGATGTCGCCGATGCCCGCGACGGGGTGGCCCTCGCCGCAGCGGATCTCGGTGCCGACCGGGGCGCCGCACTCGCGGTGGGTCAGCACAACGGTGGGGCCGTGCGGACTGGGCAGCCAGCGGTCGGCCCAGGTGAGCAGGCTGATGATGGCCGTCGCCAGGTCCCGCCCCCGGTCGGTCAGGCGGTACTCGTGGCGGCCGCGCGAGCCGGCGTCGTGGTAGGCGACCTTGACCAGGATGTCCTGGTCGGTCAGCTCGCGCAGGCGCGCCGACAGCACGCCGCGGGTCATCCCGGTGTGGCGCAGGAAGTCGTCGAAGCGGCGGGTGCCGTAGAAGGCCTCGCGCACGATCTGCCCGGCGCTGCGCGGCACGAGCACGTCCAGCGCCCGCTGGGCGGAGTCCGGCTCCAGGTGCCAGGCGTCGCGGCGCCACCGCAGTCCGGGCGCGTCGTCCGCGGGCGCCGATGGGGGACCATCCGGGTCGTGGGCGCCGTGGTGCTGCATGTGCGCACTCTGTCACAGGCCCGGGAACCGACCGCCGCACGCGGGGCCGCCGGGGGATGGGTTACCGTTCTGGGTATGGTTGACAGTACTCAGCCCGTCCGGCGGTTCGTGGCTCTGGGCGACAGCCTCACCGAGGGGGTGGGCGACCCCCGTCCCGACGGCAGCCTGCGCGGCTGGGCCGACGTCCTCGCCGGCGAGCTCGACCACGCGTGGCCGGGCCTGCGGTACGACAACCTGGCCGTGCGCGGCTGGCACGCCCGGCACGTGCTGGAGCACCAGGTCGAGCCCGCGCTGCGGCTGCGACCGGACCTGGTCAGCGTCATGGTCGGCGCCAACGACGCGTTCGACCGGCAGGGCTTCGACGCCGCCGCGGTGCGCCGCGCCCTGGCGGACACCGTCGCCACCCTGCACGACAGCGGTGCGCGCGTGCTGATGGCGACCCTGCCCGACATCACCCGGCGCTGGCCGGGCGGCGTGACCCGGCACCAGGCGACGCGGTCGCGCTTCCAGCAGGTCAACGACCTCGTGCGGGAGATCGCCGGCGAGTACGACGCGGTCGTGCACGACCTGTGGCACGACGAACGCACCCACGCCGCGCGCATGTGGTCGATCGACCGCGTCCACCCCGGCACCCACGGCCACGCCGGCATCGCCCACACCTTCGCCGAGCTGCTCACCGGTCACGCCCGCAGGCCCTGGATCCCCGCCGGGCCACCGGTGGGCGCGGCACAGCGGCTGGCCGAGGTCAGGTCGCTCTGCACCATCGCCCGCACCGATTTCCGCCGCCCGCTGCCCCGGCAGCTCCCGCGCGGGCGGTGGAGCGCCACGGCGGACCGCTGATCGTCCGCGACGCCCGCGGGCCGGTCGAGTTCACGTCACGTGTCATGGAGTAACGACCCGTGCGTGCTGCGCGACGGTGTGGCAGTGGAGCGCGGGGACGACCGGACTCGGGCTCGGCGAAGGCGTCCGCGAGCAGCGAGGTGGAGAACCCGATGACCCTCGAGCCGGTACCGGCGAACCCCGAGTGGACGGCGTCCTGGACCGCGGCCGTGCACCTGTACCGGCACCTCGTGGCGGGCGGGGTCCCGGGGGAGGTGCCCACGTCGCTGCTGCTGGCGCCGGGCGAGGCGGCGTTCTCCGACCTCACGCTCGGCTACGCCCGGTTCTACGGGATGGACGTCAGCTACCAGCAGACCGACGGGTTCTTCTACGGCTCACCGCTCTTCGTGGCGGCGGGCCTGGCGGCCACCGCGGTCGGCAACAGCCGCGCCCGGCACCGCGCGGAGAACCTCGCCGCGCCCCAGTGGCGGGAGCACTGCCCGGCGCGCGTGGTCGTGACGAACTACTGCGTCATGTGCTTCGTCGGCGGCAGGTGGCTGCGGTTCTCCTACCCGGCCGTCGTGGACTTCAACGCCGACATGCCGGGCGGCGTCTGCTACCTGATCTTCGACGGCGCCGAGCCGCTGCAGCTCACGGGTCCGCAGGTGCCCTGGCTGGTGGTGCTGATGGCCGGCTTCCTGTACGGGCCGGACCGCTTGCCGTCGCTGCCCTTCCTGCACCCGATCGCGCGGGTCTGAGTCCGGTCCGGGCTGACATGGTTGTCAGCCGGGACCGCGCCGCACGAGCCAAGTCTTTGTCAAAACGTTGACGCCGCCGCGCGGGGTCGGAAGGTTCGACCCTGTCGACGACGACAACGGGGAGGCCCGGTGCGGTTCAGGCTCGCGGTGGCGGCGGTCGTGGCGGTGGTGCTGGGCGCGCCCCTTCACGCGGTGGCGGCGCCGACAACGATGTCCACGCTGGTGACCGATCCGGTCGCGCACGTCGACCCCCTGATCGGTACCGGCAAGGGCGGCGCCACGGTGGGGGAGATCAACAACTTCCCGGGGCCGTCGGCACCGTTCGGCATGATGCAGTTCTCGCCGGACACCCAGGGGTCCTACGCCGGCTACCAGTACCACTCCGACCGCATCCGCGGCTTCAGCCTCACGCACGCCTCCGTCGGGTGCTCGGCGTTCGGCGACGTGCCGCTGCTGCCGGTCGCCGGCGACATCGGCACCGCCCCGTGGGACCGCACGGAACCGTTCGGCCACACCGGGGAGCAGGCCGAGCCGGGCTACTACGCGGTGACTCTCGGCGGTGTGCGCGCGGAGCTGACCGCGAGCACCCGCACCGGCCTCGCCACCTTCACCTACCCCGGGGGCTCGGCGCCGCAGGTGCTCGTCAAGGCGGGCGCCAGCCTCGGCGGCAACTCCCGCGCGCAGGTGCGGATCACGGGCGACCGCGAGCTCAGCGGCTCGGCCACGACCGGCGACTTCTGCGGCAAGGGCAACGAGTACACGCTCTACTACCACATCACGTTCGACCAGCCGTTTACCGCGCACGGCACGTGGGACGGCCGTGCGGTCACTCCCGGTTCCGACAGCGCCGACTCGTCCAAGGCGGGTGCGTACCTGACCTTCGGCTCCGGCGGCGTGGTGCGGGCGAAGGTCTCGATGTCCTACGTCAGCGTCGACGGCGCTCGGGCGAACATGGCCGCCGAGGTGCCGGACTGGGACTTCGCGGGCGTCCGCAAGGCGACCCGCGACGCGTGGTCGGCCGCGCTCGGCAAGATCCGGGTCTCCGGCGGCGACCCGGCGCAGCTCGAGTCGTTCTACACCGCGCTCTACCACTCCCTCCTGCACCCCAACACCTTCGACGACGTGGACGGGCGCTACATCGGCTTCGACGACCAGATCAGGACGCTGCCGCGGGGCCGGCACCAGTACGCGAACTTCTCCGACTGGGACACCTACCGCTCGCTCGCGCCGTTGCAGGCCATGCTCTTCCCGCGGGAAGCGAGTGACATGGCGCAGTCGCTGACCAACGACGCGGTGCAGGGCGGCTGGTGGCCGCGCTGGCCGGTGGCCAACGACTACACCGGTCAGATGACCGGTGACAGCTCGGTGGCGCTGGTCTCCGCACTGCACGCCTTCGGTGCGCGCGACTTCGACGTCAAGACCGCGCTGCGGTACCTCGTGAAGGGTGCGACCTCGGTCGACAACACGCCGGGCGCGTACCGGGAACGTCCGGGCATCGAGCAGTACGTGGCCCGCGAGTACCTGCCCAACAACGACGCCGCGCGCGGTGACCACGCCCGTGTCGGCGCGTCGATCACGCTGGAGTGGGCGGTCGACGACTTCGCCATCGCGCGGTTCGCTCAGGACATCGGCGAGCACGCCACCGCCCGCGAGTTCACGAAGCGCGGCCAGTACTGGCAGAACGTCTTCAACCCGATCACCGATCACATCGCGCCGCGCGACCAGGACGGGCGCTTCCCGGACGGGCCGGGGTTCGTGCCGCCGCGGCCCGGCAAGTTCGGCCAGAACGGCTTCGACGAGGGCAACGCCGCCCAGTACTCCTGGATGGTGCCGCAGAACCCGGCGGGCCTCGTCACGGCGATGGGCGGCCCGGCGGTGGTGGCGCAGCGCCTCGACGCGTTCTTCCAGAAGCTCAACGTCGGGCCCAACGAGCCGCACATGTGGATCGGCAACGAGCCCAACTTCGGCGTGCCGTGGCTCTACAACCACGTCGGGCAGCCGTGGAAGACCCAGGAGGTCGTGCGCCGCATCGCCACGACCCAGTTCAGCGCCACGCCCGACGGCGCCCCCGGCAACGACGACCTCGGCGCCATGTCGTCGTGGTACGTCTGGGCGGCGCTCGGCATCTACCCCTCCACGCCCGGCACCGCGGACCTGGTCGTGCACAGCCCGTTGTTCGACCGAGCGGTGATCTCGCTGCCCACCGGGCGGCAGATCGACGTCCGCGCGCCGAAGGCCGCCACGACCGCGCCGTACGTCCACGGGCTGGAGCTGAACGGCCACCGCTGGGACCGCACCTCGTTGCCGCGCACCACCTTCCGCGACGGTGCCCGGCTGGACTTCGACCTCGCGGAGACCCCGGACCGGACCTGGGCGGCGAAGAGCACGCCACCGTCCTATCGCGACGGTGAGAAGCCGTTCCTGGCCGCGGCCCCCGGCCAGGTCGTCGTCGAACCCGGTGGCACGGCACCGCTCGAGGTGAGCGCGCAACGACTCGGCGGCCACGACCGCCGGCTCGACGTGACCACCGCTGCCCCGCCCGGCGTCACTGTCACCGGTCCGCGCCGGATCGAGCTCGACGACCGGACCGGCAGCGGCACCGCGAAGCTGACCGTGGCGGTCGCACCGGGCACTCCGGAGGGCTACCTCGAGTTGCCGGTGACCGTGCGCGGCGCAGGCGGCGCGTCCGTGCCGAGTTCGGTCATCGTGCTGGTGGCGAAGGAGAACGGGCTCGCCGCCGCGTACTCGGACGTCGGCGTCTCCGACGACGGCGACGTGGGGTCCGCGGACCTCGACGGCGCCGGGAACAGCTACTCCCGGCCGGCGCTGGCCGCCGCGGGACTGGTGGGCGGCAGGACCTACGAGGTCGCGGGCACCGCGTTCACCTGGCCCGCCGCGCCTGCGGGCCGCCCGGACAACGTGGTCCCGGCGGGGCAGGCGATCGCGCTCCCCGGACCGGCCACCCGGCTGACGTTCGTCGGCGCCGCCACGAACGGCGACCACCGCGCCACCGCGGTGGTGACGTTCACCGACGGCACCACGGGCCAGGCCGACCTGTCGTTCGGCGACTGGGTGCTGCCCGGCGGCGGTCAGAACCCGGTGTTCGGCAACACGCAGGTCGCCCGCGCCGAGTACCGCAACCGGCCGAAGGGCCCGGAACCGGGCGCGTCGATCTTCGCGACGACGCCGTTCGCCGCGCCGGAGGGCAAGGTGATCGCCTCGGTGACCCTGCCGTCCGACGCGAACCTCCACGTGTTCGCGATCGGGCAGTCGTAGCG
>NZ_JBHXCW010000093.1:0-27513 GCF_042725365.1 Lentzea sp. NPDC060358
GGTCATCGACCGTGCCGGCGCGCGTGTCCGTGCGGAGCGCGCTGGGCGGCTCGGCCGGCAGGTGAGCTTGGCGCGCACCGACTCTGTCGGAAGGCCAGCCTCCGTCACGCCTCGCGGGCCGCTGCGCCGTCACCCGCGGCGCCGCGGTTCCGGCCCGCGAGCTTGGCGCGCACCGACTCCGTCGGCAGGCCGGCCTCCGCGCGCAGCTCCACCGCCCTGCGCCACGCCTCACGCGCCGGCGCGAGGTCACCGGCCGCCGCGTGCGTGTCGCCGAGCTGCTCGTAGGAACCGGCCTGCAGCACGAGGTCGCCGCTGCGCCGGAAGTGCTCCACGGACCGGGTGAAGGCGTGCACGGCGCGGGAGTACTGCCGCAGGCCGCGGTACGCGGTGCCGAGGGTGTCCCAGGTGTCGGCCTGGCCGACCAGGTGGTCCATCGCCTGCCACAGCGGCAGCACGCGCTCGGCGTGCTCGACGGCCGTGGCGTACTCGCCCAGCTTGCCGTAGCCCCACGCGAGTCCCGTCAGCGCGTTGGCCTGCCCGTACCGGTCGCCGCACTGCTCGTACAGCGCGAGGCCGCGGCGGGTGTGCTCCATCGCCTCCGCGATCTCGTCGTCCTGGCACAGCATCGCGATGTTGAGCAGCGCCCCCGCCTGTCCCGCCGGGTTGCCCTCGTACACCTCGAACGCCCGCTCCAGCGCGGTCCGCGCGTCGGCCAGCCTGCCGACCCTGCCGAACGCGCGGCCGAGGTTGATGAGGGTGCGGCCGAGGCCGTCGGTGTCGTCGAGCTCCTCGAGCGCCGCGACCGCGAGCTGTTGCGACGCCAGCAGGTCGCGGTGGTGGGCCTTGCGGTCGAGGACGTCGGCGAGCGACCAGCCCATCAGCCACGTCTGCACCGGTGTGCCGAGCGGCATCGCCGCCATCAGCGCCGGGTGCTCGGCCATCAGCCACGCCAGCGCTTCCTCTCGGGTGGCGAACTCCGGGACCACCACGCCCGGCGCCGGGTGCGGGGTGGCCGGGCGGTACCGGGTGGGCGTGAACGCGACGCCCGCCTCGACGCCGGTGAGGGCGAGGTGGTCGAGCAACCGGTGCAGCGCCTCGTCGCGTTCGTCCTCCAGCACCAGTTCGGCGGCGTAGTCGCGGAGCAGGTCGTGGCAGGTGAACCGGCCGGGCTCCGGTTCGTCGAGCAGGCTGGCCCGCGCGAGCTCCGCGAGCAGCAGACCGGTCTCGCGCACGCCCAGCGCGGCCAGGGAGGCGGCGCCGGCCAGGCCGATGTCGGGGCCGGGCACGAGGCCCAGCAGGCGGAACAGCCGCAGCGCCGGCGGGCTCAGCGCCCGGCACGAGTGGGAGAACACCGACCGCAGGTCCGCGGTGACGTCATCGTCGTCGGCGAACGCGTCGAGGTCGGCCAGTTCCTCCGCCAGCGCCGCCAGCGGGAACTCCGGTTGCGTCGCCGCCCGCGCGCCCGCCACCGCGAGTGCCAGCGGGAGGCGGGCGCAGCGGCGGACCACCGTGTCGACGGCCTCCGGCTCGGCCGAGGCGCGGTCGTGGCCGATGCGGGCGGCCAGCAGTGCGCGGGCGTCCTCGGGCGGTAGGAGACCCAGCGGCACCGAGTGCGCGTGCTCGGGCTTGAGCTCCGTGCGGCTCGTGATCACGACGTGCGTGCCGGGCGTGCGGGGCAGCAGTGGTTCGACCTGGTCGGTGTCCGTGGCGTTGTCGAGCACCATGAGCACCCGCTTGCCCGCCAGCGCGTCCCGCAGCAGCGCCGACTGGCCCGCCAGGTCGTGCGGCACCTTCGCGCGTGGCACGTCGAGCGCGGACAGGAACCGCAGCAGCGCGTCGCCGGGGCTCACCGCCGCGCCGCTCGGCCCGAACCCGTGCAGGTTCACGTAGAGCTGGCCGTCGGGGAACCGCTCCGCCGCCCGGTGGGCCCAGTGCACGGCGAGGGAGGTCTTGCCGACGCCGCCGGTGCCGGTGATCACGACGACGCCGTGCGGCGCCCGGTCGAGGGCCGCGAGCTCGGCTGCCCTGCCGGTGAACGGCTTCGGCGGCGCGGGCAGCTGCCGCGGCGCGGAGGCGGCCTGCAACCGCCGGTGCACGGCCGCGAGCGGTGCGGACGGTTCGGCGCCCAGCTCGCGGGCCAGCCGTGCGCGCACGGCCTCGAAGTGCTGCAGGGCCTCGGACGTGTTCCCGTTGCCGTGCAACGCCTTGATGAGCTGGACGGCCACGCGTTCGTCCAGCGGCCGTTGCCCGGCGATCGCGCGCAGCTCCGGCAGCAGCACGGCGTGCTCGCCGTTCTCCAGCCGCGCGTCCACGTGGTCGAGCCGGGCGGTGAGCAGCTCGTCCGCGAAGGCCGCGCGCTGCTGCACCGCCCACGGCGTGTCCACAGTGGACAAGAGCTCGTCCCCGGCGAGCGCCAGCGCCTCCGCCGGCCTGCCGGTCCGCACCAGGTGCCGGAACAGGTGCAGGTCGATCTCCATCGGGTCGACCCGCAGCGCGTACCCGGCCGCGCCGCGCTCGATGAGGCCGGGCAACGTGTGCCGCAGCCTCGTGAGCCACGTCTGCGTCATCGCGCGGGCGCGGGGCGGCGGGGTGTCGCCGAGGACGCGCTCGACCAGCTCGTCGGGGCTGATCACCCGGCCCGCGTCCACGAGCAGCACCCCCAGCAGGGCGCCCAGGCGCGTCGGGCCGAACTCGGTCACGTGGCCGTTCATCCGCGCCGAGACCCCGCCGAACACCGTGAAGCGCACGGTGATCACCGTATCCGTTCCCGAGAGGTCCTCACAAAAGAAAGGCCTCTCGCAGTTCGCCCACGACGAGCTCCGGCACCTCCATCGCCGCGAAGTGCCCGCCGCGCGGCATCTCGGTCCACCGCACGACGCGGTGGTTGCGTTCGGCCATCCGCCGGATCGGCACGCCCACGTCGTGCGGGAACACCGCGACCGACGTCGGCGTGTCCGAGGCGGGCTCCGGTTCGCCCCACGTCTCGTCCCCCTCCTGGTAGTACCGCGCCGACGAGCCCGCGGTCCGGGTGAACCAGAAGATCGACGCGGTCGTCAGCAGCGCGTCCAGGGGTACCCCGATGTCCGGGTCGCTCCACGTGCGGAAGGCCCACTCGATCCACTCCAGCTGCGCCACGGGCGAGTCGGTCAGCGCGTACGCGACCGACTGCGGCCGGGTGCTCTGCATCGACACGTACCCGAACTGCTCGAACTCGTACCTGTAGGCCTTCTCGACCGACCTGCGCTCCGCCTCGACCGCCAGGTCCGCCGTCTCGGTGGTGACGCTCGCCGAGAAGATCTGGTTGACGTGGATCGCGCGGACCTCGTCCCGCATCCCCAGCCGGCGGGTGAGCATGGCGCCGAAGTCGAAGCCGTGGGCGACGTAGCGGTCGTAGCCCAGCCGCCGCATCAGCTCGGCGAACACGTCCGCGACGCGGGCGACCGTCCAGCCGAGCTCGCGGGTCGGGCCGGAGAAGCCGAAACCGGGCACCGACGGGACGACCAGGTGGAAGTCGCGGCTCAGCGGTGCCAGCACCTGCTCGAACGCGAAGCACGTCGTCGGCCAGCCGTGCGTGAGCAGCAGCGGTTCCGCGTTCGGGTGGGGGCTCTTCACGTGCAGGAAGTGCACCTGGGCGCCGTCGATCTCGGTGACGAACTGCGGAATCTTGCCGAGTTCCCGCTCCCGCTCGCGCCAGTCGAAGTCGCGCCAGCGCCCGGCCAGGTCGCGCAGGTGCTCTACGGGCGTGCCCTGGGCCCAGGTCGCGCCGCGCGGAGAGCTCGGCCAGCGGGTGGAGTCGAGGCGGCGGTGCAGGTCGTCGATTTCGTGCTGCGGAACGGAGATCTCGAACGGCTTCATGCCGACGACGCTAGGGCGACTGTAGGACGGATATGGTCCTGCAGTGTCGTCGGCCCGATTGTTGAAGTTGCTCGGTCTGCTGCAGTCGCGCCGTGAGTGGGCCGGCGCGGAACTCGCCGAACGGCTGGGAGTCACCACGCGCACGGTTCGCCGGGACGTCGAGAAGCTCCGCACGCTCGACTACCCGGTGCACGCCTCGATGGGCACGTCCGGTGGCGGCTATCGGCTCGGGCCGGGCGCGCAGCTGCCGCCGTTGCTGCTCGACGACGACGAGGCGGTCGCCGTGGTCGTGGGGCTCCGGACGGCGAGTGGCATCGAGAACATCGGTGAGACGGCCGTGCGCGCGTTGCTCAAGGTCGAACAGGTGCTCCCCCCGGCGCTACGGCACCGCGTCGCGGCGTTGGAGATCGCCACGGTTCCGCACACCGGTTCGGCACCCGCGGTGGACGCGGCGGTGCTCACGGCGGTCGGCACGGCCTGCCGCGACCGGCAACGGCTCCGGTTCGGCTACGTCGGCCACGCGGGGGAGGAGTCGCTGCGGGAGGCCGAGCCGCACCGGCTCGTCACGTGGGGCCGCCGCTGGTACCTGGTCGCGTGGGACGTGCACCGGGACGACTGGCGCACGTTCCGCCTCGACCGGATGACCGTGCGCACCCCGTTCGGCGCCCGGTTCACGCCGCGGGAGATCCCGGGTGGCGACGCCGGGGCGTTCGTGGCGGCGCGCGTCGCCGGCCGCTGGCCGGTGCAGGGCGTCGTGCGGCTGGGCGTGCCCGCGGCCGAGGCCACCCAGTGGCACAGCTACGGCGAGGTCGTGGCGGTGGACGAGACGTCGTGCCACGTTCGAGTGGGCGGCGAGACCATGGACGACGTGGTGTTCATGCTGGCGAGCATCACCGTGGAGTTCGAGGTCGTCTCGCCACCGGAGCTGTCCGCGGCGCTGGTCCGCGCGGCCGGGAGGTTCCGGCGGGCGGCGGAACTCTAGAGCTTTTCTCAGGCTGCTGACAGCACACTCCCAGGCGCGCAGGGCTCACTGGAAGGCAGGGAGGTCCGCCATGCTGATCGATCGCACGATGCCACTGCCCACCATGCCGCTGGGTACCGCGCTCACCGTGACCTACGCGTCGGACCGAGGGCCGCGCACGTACAACGCCGATGCGTACGCCTACGGCCGCCGTACGTTCGTCGTGGCCGACGGCGTGGGCGACTCCGGTGCCGCCGCCGAAGCCGCCCAGGCGGCCGCGCAGGCCGCCGCACTGCTCACCGACCCCGTCGCCGCGATCCTGGCCGCCGGCGACGCCCTGCAGGTGCACACCGGCGACGCGGTGATCGTCGTCGCCACCGCCCGCCCGGACGGCGGGTTCGACGTGGCGTGGGCAGGCGACGCCCGCGCGTACGCCATGAACGGTGAGGACCTGGTCCAGCTCACCACGGACCACACCGTCGGCGAGTACTTCCGCGAACGCGGGATCGTGGCCGAGAAGCGCATGGACCACGTCGTGACCAACACCGTGCGGCACGCGACCCGGGAGAACATCGGCCGGGCGGCGACCAGGGCACCCCGGCTCGCGCTCGTCTCCGACGGCGTGTCCGGACCGCTGGGGCACGACGGGATCGACGCGGTCCTGTCCGGCCAGGCGACGGCCGGGCGGCTGGTGCGGGCGGCGCTGTACGCGGGCGGCACGGACAACGCGACGGCCCTGGTCGTGGGCTAGCCTGCTTTCTTCTTGCCGCCGCGCTTCTTCTTGCTCGCCTCGACGCTGCGCTGCAACGCCTCCATGAGGTCCACGACGTCGGTAGCGGCCGCGGGCTCGTCCTCCACGACGATCTTGCGGCCCTTCCGCTTGTCCTCGATCAGCTTGGTCACGCGCTCGGTGTAGGTGTCGCGGTAGTCCTTCGGCCGCCACTCGTCGGCCATCGACTCGACCAGCGACACGGCCATGTCGAGCTCCTTGCCGCGCGGCGCCCTGCCCTGCGGCGTCACGTCCAGCACGTCCTCCGGCTTGCGGACCTCGTCGGCGAAGAAGAGCGTGTGGACCGCGAGGATCCCGCTGTCCTCCTTGAGCGCCGTGAGGTACTGCTTGCCGCGCATGACGAACAGGGCGATGCCCGCCCGGTTCGTCTTCTTCATCGCCTGCGCGAGCAGCAGGTACGGCCGCGAGAACTCGGCCTTGGCCGGCCCGAGCCAGTAGGTCTTCTGGAAGTGCACGGGGTCGATCTCGTCGAGGTCGACGAACGCCTCGATGTCGAGGGTGCGCGACCGGCCGGGCGCGATCTCGTCCAGCTCCTCCTGCTCGACGACCACGTACTCGCCGCTCTCGACCTCGTGACCCTTCACGATCTTGTCGTAGGGCACCTCGCGGCCGGTGCGCTCGTTGACGCGCTTGTACCGGATGCGGTCGGACGTGCTGCGCTGGAACTGGTTGAAGTGCACCGTGTGGTCCTCGGTGGCGCTGTAGAGCTCCACCGGGATGCTCACCAGACCGAAACTGATCGACCCGCTCCAGACCGCTCGTGCCATGCCGTCGTGGTACCCGGTCCGGAGGGCGCCGAACCGCTACGGTCACACCCGTGAGAGTGGTCGTGCTGTCCGACACCCACGCGCCGCGGTTCTGGAAGCGGTGCCCACCCGCCGTGGCCGAGCACCTGCGCGACGCCGGCCTGATCCTGCACGGCGGCGACGTGTGCGTGCCGTCCGTGCTGGACGAACTGGCGCGGTTCGCCCCGGTCGTCGCGGTGTCCGGCAACAACGACGGGCCCGACGTGGCGGCGTGGGGCGCGCCGGAGACCGCCGAGTTCGACATCGAGGGCCTGCCGGTCGCGATGATCCACGACAGCGGTCAGAAGACCGGGCGGTGGGCCAGGATGCGGCGCCGGTTCCCGGATGCGCGGCTGGTCGTGTTCGGGCACTCGCACATCCCCTGGGACGAGGAGCGGGACGGGTTGCGCGTGTTCAACCCCGGCTCGCCCACGGACAAGCGCCGGCAGCCGCGGGGCACGATCGGGCTGCTCGACGTGGTGGACGGCGAGCTGCTCGACGCGCGGATCGTGCCGGTCACGTGACCCGAAGGCTCCTCACCGACGCGTGCCCGGGCCGCCAGCCCGTCGCCACGGCCACGTACCGGGCTGTGGCCGCCTGCCCGTAGGTCCTGCCGTCGAGGCTGCGGGAGACGGTGTGCGGCGGCCTCGGCCCGTCCGTCCACAACAGACCGACCTCGCGGATCGGGTGCGGTGCGCCCAGATCGACGACCATGCGCCCGTCACGGCCCGGTGTCCACGCGGTGTGCGCGGACCCGTCGACCGCGTTCGCGGGGTCGCTCATGCCCGGTGGCAGCACGGAGTTCGGGAACGTGACCGCGCCGAGCGCGAGGTCGTCGAACGGAAACGCTTGCGCGCCGGGGACGACCACCGTGCGTTCGGTCCCTTCGAGCACGACGGGCAGCGTGACGCCGTCGCGGTGGGTCAGCGTGAACCGCGCGGGACCACCGCGGAACGTGACCCGGGCGGCGTCGTGCACGATCGCGGTGATGCCCGCCGGGACGTCCTCGGCGGTGAACCACGGCGCCTCGACCCGTGCGGTGGCGGCGGGCAGGGAGAGGGCGTACTCGGTGCCGGTCGCCGTCGTGACCTGCGTGCCGCGGTAGAGGCGGGTGCCGCGCAGGCGGACGGTGCCCGTGACGTCGGCGCCGGAGAGGTTGAAGAGCGTGAGGAACCCGTCGGCGGTGCTCGCGAGCACCCCGTCCGGGCACCGCGGCGCCGGTTCGGCCGCGACCGCCCGCAGGTCGGCGCGGACGTGGCCCTCGACCAGACCGGCCGGGACCGTGATCGTGTCGCCCTGCACGGTGATCACGCCCGACCGCGCGACGAACCCCGCCCGCCCGTCCACGTCGAGCCAGCCCGGCGTGCTGAGATCGGGTTCCGGGTACTCGGCGGCCGTCGTCCAGTCGGTGCCGCTCTCCGAGGTCTCGACCCGGTAGGCGACCGCCGCCGCCGTCTCCCAGCGCAGCCGCACGCCGCGCACGGTCGTGGCCGCGCCGAGGTCGACGGAGATCCAGCTGTCGGCACGGCCGCGTTCGGCGCGGGCGACGGCCCAGCGGGTGGCGGGGTCGCCGTCGGTCGCCTTCGCCGGTTCGTAGCCCGGGTCGAACGACGACGCCGTGGTGGGCAGCCCCTGCTTCGAGTCCACCTCGAAGTCGAACAACGAGTAGCCGTAGGTGGGGTACGGCGTGATGCCGACCATCCGGACGTGCCGCGCCGTCCTCGCCGGGAACGACAGCTCGTCGACCCGGAACCCCTCGCGCGCCGGGACCGTCACCCTGCCCGCCGACCCCGTGTAGGTGCGGGAACCGGTGAGGCCGGGCATCCCGGCCATCGCGAGGTTGTGCACGTCCACGCGTCCCGGCTGGGGAAGCGCGGCCACGACCGTGCCGGTGGGCAGCGTGGCGGTGCCGGCGAACCCGTCCGCGAACCGCAGCAGGGCCGCCGTCGCGGCGAACCCGTCGCGGACCTCCCGGTGGACGACCGCGGCGCGCCCGGTCACCGCCTTCGCCGGCAGCAGCATCGGGGTGGCACCGCTGATCTTGAACAGCCAGTCGTCGTGGTGCGGCTGCCAGGCGAGCTTGGTGAAGCCCGCCTTGGTGACCGTGCCCGCCCAGGCCACGGCGGACTGGTGGGTGAGCAGGCCGGGGTCGGCACCGTGGTCGATCGTGATCGCCGCCCGCGCGAAGAAGTCCGCCTCCGGCACCGGGGCCACCGGCGGGCGCAGCTCGTGCAGCAGGTAGCTGATCGCGAGCTCCGCGCGCGCCTCCGGTTCGTACTTGGGCTCGCCGGAGAACTTCGCGAGCCGGTGCACCGGCGGGTGGGCCTGGTAGGCGAGCAGCCGGGACGCGAGCGCGGCCTCGGCGCGGGCGGCCATCGGGTCGCGCAGCACGGTGGAGCGGAACGCGAGCGGGATGACGTCACGGCCGTAGAGGTGCTCGCGGTCGTTGACCATCGGCATCAACGGCTCACCGGCGTCGCTCATCGTGGCGAGGATGGTGCGCCACAACAGCTCCCCGTTGGGCTGCTTCGCGAGCACCTCCGGCAGCGGGCGGCCCGCCAGCAGGAAGTGCACGGCGTTGCGGCCCGAGGTGCGCCACAGCTCTTCCTGGTAGTGCGGGCCGAACGAGCCGTGGTTCTCTACGAGGAACGTGTCGTGCAGGTTCGTGGCGGTGTTGGCCGAGATCGGCACACCGTCCACTGTGGAGGGATTGGCGAGGTCGGCGGCCGGCAGCCCGGCCTCGTTGCGGCTCCAGCGGGTGAACGCCGCGCGCCACCCCGGTCCGTCGCCGTGCCAGGCCAGTCCGGGGGCGAGCGACTGGGCGTAGACGCCCATCTCCTCCAGCTTGGTGTCACCGCGGTAGCCGCCTGTCTCGCCGTTGGGCGTCCAGCTGCCGGACCGCGGGTCGTCGTCCGTGCCGAGCGAGGTGGTGTAGTCGGCCTGACCGCGGGCGATCGCCTCGACGTTCGCGCGGGTCGGCGCGTCGAGGTCCGGCCAGAGCAGCCGGGCGGCCAGCACGAAGTACGACTGGAACGTGGTGTCCCAGAACAGGGTCTTGCCCCACTCCGCGCCACCCGCGAGGACGTTGCTCGCCGCGAAGTGCCGGATCGTGGCGAGCGTGTGCTCGCGCAGCACGTCCTTCCCGACACCCGCGAGCGCCGCGTCGTAGGTGCCCCTGGTGAGCAGGACGGCGTTGCCGAGCACGACCGCGAACCCGAAGTCCGCGCGGCGGTACCGGCCCGCCGCCGCGTCGTACTGCGTCTCGGCCCACCGCGTGTGCCGGAGCAGCACCTCGTAGTAGGTGTCGCGGAGCTGAGCGCTCCCGATCCCCGGCGCGACCGCGAGCAGCCCGGAGGCGGCGAGGAAGGTCCTTCGGCTGATCAGCATGCGAGGACCGGCTCCGCCCAGTCGGCGTGGTCGAAGTTCTTGCCGTCACCGCCGTCGGTGACGCGCAGGCTGAGCATCCGCACGCCGGTCACGTCCACGTCGATCGCCCGCGCCGCGCCCTTGCCCGCGACGGTGCCGCTGTCGTACAGGGCTGTGCCGTCACCCCACACCTGGAACGCGACCGAACCCGGCTGCTCGGTCTCGTCGTCGAGGCCGACCCGTGCGGTCAGCCGCTCGCAGCCGCGGCCGAGGTAGACCGAGACCTCGGACGTCGCGTGCACGCCGAGTCCCTTGGCGTAGGTGACGCCGCCGATGGACAACGGCTTGCCGTCGCCGCCGTCGCTCTCGCCGTTGGAGCGGTCGCGCTCGACCGGGCCCCAGCCGTTGGACTCGCTCATGAACGGCAGGTCGCCGACCTGCGCGCCGTTGCCCGGCGCCGGCGGCGGCACGAACGCCCGGACGGCCTGCTCGACGTGCACGCCGTCGCCGAAGGTGGCGACCACCGGCACGTCCACCGGGCCGACGGTCGTGCCGGCGGTGAGCTGCCAGCTGCCGCCCGCCGACTCGCCGGGGGCGAGCTTCTGCCGCCGCACCGCGGGCCCGTCGACGGTCCAGCCCGGCGGGGCGACGGCCGTGAGCGTGACGTCGCGGATCTCGGTGTCGCCGTTGGTGAACGTGGCGGTGACCGGGAGCCGTGAGCCGGGCGGGGTGTCGGTGACGGACGTGGGGCTGACGCTCAGCGTGGTCTTCGGGACCTGGCGGATCGGCTGGTCGCACGTCTGCAACCCGGCCGTGTACCGGCAGATGACCGCCGCGAAGCCGCCGTTGCGCCGGGCGGCGACGCTGAGCACGTCGGTGCCGCGCAGGACCTGGCGGTCGCGGACGACGTCGGCCCTGGTGGCGGGGTCGCGGACGGTCTCGACCAGCCACTGGCCGCCGCCGAGGGAGCTCAGCGGGGCCTTCAGCGTGCGGTCCTGCGTGGCGATGCCGCCGACGAACCAGCGGTCGCCGTTGCGGCGGGCGACCACCGCGTGCGAGTCCGGGTCGCCGTCGAGCAGCCGGGTCTCGTCCCACACCGTCGGGAGCTGGTCGAGGTAGCGCAACGCCTGCGGATGCCGTTCGTAGGCCTCGGGGCTGTCCGCGAAGTGCGTCCAGCCCGACTCGTAGACGACCGGCAGTGCGACCTCGTGCGCGATCGACGCCTCCTTCGTGCCGACCTCCAGCGACACCGGGGTGTAGTCCATCGAGCCGACGACGTTGCGGGTGAAGAACTGCACGGGGTTGTTGGCGGCGGGCGGCGAGTTCTCCGCGCCCCGCACGGCCTCCATCGACAGCACGTGCGGCCAGGTGCGCGCGAGGCCGTGCGGGATGGTCGAGCCGTGGAAGTTCACCATGAGGTTCAGCTCGGCGGTCTTCTGCAGCACCGCGTCGTACCAGCGGTAGCGGTCCTGCGAGTCGGACTCCATGAAGTCGAGCTTCACGCCCTTCGCGCCCCACTGCTTGACCCTGGGGAGCACGGTGTCGCGTTCCTGCTGGGTGTCGAGGTCGGTCCAGCGCATCCAGAGCAGGATCTCCACGCCCTTCGCGCGGGCGTAGCGGATCAGCTCCGGCACCCACGCCGCGCTCCAGCCCTCGTCGACCAGGGAGTACTGCCACCCGTTGCGGGCGGCGAAGTCCACGAACTGCTTCTGCCGCTCGAAGTCGCCGGGAGTGGAGCTCCCGCTCAGCCACGACCACGCGACCTTGCCGGGCTTGATCCACGACGTGTCGGCGTACTTCGCGGGCGTCGCGAGGTCGTCCACGAGGGTGGACGTGCTGACGGTGGCGAGGTCACCGACGATAGCGGTGCGCCACGGCGTCGTTCCCGTCGACTGGACCTGCGGGTCGGCCAGCACGACCTGGAAAACGCTGCCGTTCCCGCGCAACCTGCTCCCGGAGTACCTTCCGTCCACATCGGACTCCGTCAGCAGTGCGAAGTCCTGTCCCGACTGGAAGAGCGACGGGTAGCCGAAGTCGCCACTCGCGGCGCCCGCGGTCGTGCGCACGCGGTTGTTCTCGTACCAGGCGTTGTAGGGCAGCAGCCAGGCCTTCGAGTCCGCCGCGACGCTGAAGCTCGACGCCTCGCCGGTGATCGTGGCGGCGTCGCCGAGCACGTACCGGTAGGCGACGCCGTCGGCGGCGGCGCGCACGACCAGGGTGAAGCCGCCGCTCGCGTTGCGGAAGCCGAGCGTCGTCTCGGTCATCCGGGCGGAGCGCTGCACCCGCTTGCCGTGCGGCATGGCGTACCGGTCGGTGACAACGCGGTCGGCGCGGCCGGTGAAGACCAGGTCCCTGGTCAGGTCGGCGGCGGTCGTCGTGAGCCCGATGGCGGCGGGCTGCAGGACCGTTCTGCCCTGCCGCTTCACGGCCAGAGTCACATTTCCGCTGTTCAACGCCACTTCGGCGGTGACCTGGCCTGGTCCGGTGACGGTCCAGCCGGTCGGCGCGGCGACGGCGGGTGCGGCGGGCAACAGCAGGGCGAGCACGAGGACGAGCAGTCGCGACATCGTTGTCAGCTCCCGGTGGTGAGAACGCTCCCATCGTGTTGGGGCCGTTCACCGCCGGTCAAGTGGCTGATGGTTATCAGTCCTCTTGTGGACACCGGTTCACAGGACGACGATCTCGATCTCCCGGCCGAGCTTCGCGCCGTGCAGGAGGTCCAGGTCGTCACCGCTCCAGAAGCGGCCGGGGTCGTACCAGTTGGGCCGGCGCTTCGGCAGCAGCCCCATCTCCTCGTACGTCACGGCCACGATCTCCGCGCAGAAAGCGCTCTCCAGCGTGGCCTCGGCGTGCGGCCCCACCGGGACCCGCCCGCGCAGCCACCGCGAGGCGAGCTTGGCCGTGGACGGGAACGGCGTGCCGTCGAGCCGTGCCACCGCCTTGAGCGCCGCGTCCTCCATCTCGCGCGTGACCTCGTGGTCGAGCTGCCGCAACCAGGCCCGCTGCCCGTACTTGTCGTGCCACGTCACCACGGCGTCGCGCAGGTCGTGCAGCTGCGCACCCCGCTGGTGCGTGCCGCTCCACATGTCCCTGAGCGACTTGCCGAGCTCGGCGTGCCACATCAGCGGCGGCAGGTCGTCGATGACGATCGCCATGCCCACGTGGTTGACGGGGCTGTTGGTCATCGCCTGGATGGCCCGGTCCGCGGGACTGCGCCCCCGGAACACCCACACGTCACCGGTGCGGGTCATCTCGACGGCCTGGTCCAGTGTTGTCGGCATAGCCCCGTACCCTATGCACATGAAGCTCTGGAAGCTGCTCGGCATCGCCGCGTTCGCGGGTGTCGCGGCGAGCGGCGTTGCCGTGGCCCGCAACCAGCGCCGCCGCGAGGCCTACACCCCGGACCAAGTCAGGGAGCGCCTGCACGCGCGCCTGGCCGAGGCTTCCCGCTCGGAGTGAGCCGGTAGGCCCACCCGGGACGCGAGCGCCGCCACCGCGTCCGCCCCCGCCGCCACACGAGTGGCGTACTTCGCGTCGCCTCCGCGACCGCTCTCGCCACCACCACGAGCGGCGTGCCCTGCATCGCCTCTGTGTCCGCCCCTGCCGCCGCCACGAGTGGCGTGCCCCCGTCGCCTCTGTGGCCGCCCCCGCCGCCACCACGAGTGGCGTACCCCGCGCCGCCTCCGCGACCGCCCTCGCCGCCACCACAAGTGGCGTGCCGCGAATCGCCTCTGCGACCGCCCGCCCCGCCGGGAGCGCCGGCAGCGGCCCGGCGTGCCGACCGGCTCGGTGGGCTGCTGCGTTCTGCCCGCCACTGGACCCGGCGCCCGTGTTCCGCCCGCCGCTGCACCCTGCGCCCGCTACTGGCCGGACTCCGGCCGAGGTATTACACCGTCCAGCCGGTACAATAAACTCGTGACTCCCGATGACGTCGCTGTGACGGCGAAGGTGGCGGCCCCCTATCGGCGCAGGTGGGCGGCGTTGGCAGTGCTCGTCGGCTCGATGCTGCTGCTGGCCGTCGACGGCACGGTGCTGTACCTCGCCGTGCCGTCGCTGACCGCCGACCTGGCGCCGAGTTCGACGCAGGTCCTGTGGATCGGCGACGTCTACGCGCTGGCGCTGGCGGGCCTGCTGGTGACCACGGGCACGCTCGCCGACCGGCTGGGGCGCAAGCGCGTGCTGCTGGTGGGCACCGCGGCGTTCGGCGCGGCGTCGGCGCTGGCGGCGTTCGCGCCGAACGCGGAGATGCTGATCGCGGCGCGGCTGCTGCTCGGCGTGGCCGGGGCGACGATCATGCCGTCCACGCTGTCGATCATCCGGAACATGTTCCCCGACCCGGTGGAACGGACCAGGGCGATCGCCATCTGGTCCGCGGCCTCGGCCGGCGGGATGGCGCTGGGGCCGCTGGTCGGCGGGCTGCTGCTGGAGCGGTTCTGGTGGGGCTCGGTGTTCCTGATCAACGTGCCCGTGGTGCTGGTGTTCCTGGTGGCGGGCGCGGTCCTGCTGCCGGAGTCGCGCAACCCGCGTCCCGGCCGGTTCGACCTGCTGTCCGCGGCGATGTCGATGATCGCGATCGTCCCGCTGGTCTACGCGGTCAAGCACACCATCGGCAGCGGGGCGGACCTCCAGACGGTGCTCGCGACGGCGGCCGGCGTGACGGCGGGTGTGCTGTTCGTCCGCCGGCAGCGCAGGCTGAAGACACCGCTGATCGACGTGGAGCTGTTCGCCAACAAGGCTTTCAGCGGAGCCGTGCTGGCCAACTTCGTCGCGATCTTCGCGTTGATGGGCGTGCTGTTCTTCTTCTCCCAGTACCTGCAGCTCGTGCGCGGCCTGCGCCCGCTGGCCGCCGGACTGGTCGAGCTGCCCACGACCGCGGCGTCCATCCTGGCCGTCGCCGTGGTCGGGGTGCTCGTGGCACGGCTGGGCACCGGCCGTGCCGTCGCGGTGGGCCTGCTGTTCGCCGCACTCGGCCTGGTCCTCGTCGCCGTCGCCGAGGACGCCGGCACCGTCCTGTGGCTGGCGGTGGCGCTGCTCCCGCTCGGCCTGGGCATCGGCGTGGCGATGACGCTCACCACCGACGCCGTGATCTCCGCAGTGCCCTCCGACCGCGCCGGCGCCGCCTCGGCCATCTCCGAGACGGCCTTCGAGCTCGGCGGCGCGCTCGGCATCGCACTGCTCGGCTCGACGGTGACCCTGGTCTACCGGGCGTCGCTGGACCTGCCCGCCGACCTGCCCGGTTCCGCCCGCGCGGCCGTGGAGGACTCCCTGGCCACGGCGGTCAACGCCGCCCGCGACAGCTCCGGCGTGGTCGAGGCGGCGCGAGAGGCGTTCACGACCGCCATGCAGGTCACGTCCGTCGCCGCTGCCGCGATCACCGTGATCGCCGCCCTCATCGCCTGGCGCACCATCCCCTCCGGTAGGAAGAGCGGCACCACCACGACCCAGAACGAGGAGTAGTCCATGCCGCGTGTAGCCGGGCGCACCCGCGAGGACACCCGCCGCGCGCTGCTGGACGCCGCGGGCGTGTGCATCCGCGCCCGCGGCACCTCCGCCACCCTCGACCACATCGCCAAGGAAGCGGGCGTGTCCAAGGGCGGTCTGCTGCACCACTTCGCCACCAAGGACGACCTGGTGCGCGCCCTCGCCCAGGACCTGTTCGACCGGTTCCGCGCCGACGTCACCGCCGCCGTCGACGCCGAGGACACCGGGCCGGGACGGCTCACCCGCGCCTACATCCGCGTCAGCGCGGCGTTCTCCCGCGACCCCGGCAGCTTCCGGGACCTGGTGCCGCTGCTCAGCCACCTGGCGACCGTCCCGGAGATCACCGACCTCGCCCGCGAGGACACCCTGCGCTGGCACGACGACCTCGCCGCCGATGGCCTCCCGCACCACGTCACCGCGCTGATCACGGCCGCGGCCGACGGACTCAGCGCCGTGCCCACCTGGCACCACCACCCGGACCGGCGGCCGCTGGTCGACCTGGAAGCCCTGCTGATCGGCCTCACCACGTCCGGACCCGCCTGGGACCACCTCGCGCCGCCGGGCGGCACGGCGTGACCGAGCCGTGTCCCGTGCACTCGACCGAGTGATGCTCGCGGATCTCCCGCGGCGTGGGCGAGAGGCGCGGGAAAAGCACGCGCAGATCCGTGACCTGCTGCTCGAGTTCACCGCGCAACTCGTCTGAAGTTGTCCACCGATCGTTGTCCACCTGCGCGGTTCTGACACCGGACAACGAAATCTGCGTACCGTCGGAAGTGGTGGCACTCCGGGGGGATGCGCTATGCCGATGGTGTTGTCCGAATCCGCGCCCCGAGGACGCGGGCTGACGATCCTGTTCGAGGTGGAAGACCTCGCGCGCACGCGGTTCGCGGCCGCGCCGCTGCCGATGTACGAGCTCGTGTTCACCGTGCACGGCGGCACCTGGGACCGCCTGCTGCTGCCGCGGATCCGCCCGCTCGCCGAACTCGTCCGCCCGGGACGGTTCGTCCCCGACTTCTTCGACTCCGCGCGCCCCGACTTCGACGAGGCCGTGCGCCAGGTGCTCGACGCGCCCCCGGCTCGGGTGCGCGACCAGATCGCGAGCACGCTGGGCACGACCTCGCCGTGGCTGCGGTCCTACGCGGCGGGCACGCCGGCCTCGCGCCAGGAGCTGAAGGCGGCGCTCACCGCCGGGTTCCGCGAGCTGCTCGGGCCGGCTTGGGGGCAGACGCGCCAGGCGTTCGACGCGGAGGTGCGGCTGCGGTCCTCCCAAGCCCTCGCGCGCGGCCTGGGCGCCCTGCTGGGCTGCCTGCACCCGTCGATCTCGTGGACCCCGCCCGCGTTGCACGTCGAGCTGTCGTGGGAGTCGGAGATCTCCTTGCACGGCACGGGAATGCTGATCGTCCCGGTGCTGAACGGCCTCACCCGCCCCGCGGTGTCGCTGTTCGCCGAACCGCAGCCGCTGCTGTTCTACCCGGTGGCGGCGCCGCGGCCGAGCGGCGGCAGCCTGGAGGTGGCGCTCGGGCGCACCCGGACGCTCGTGCTGCGCGCCCTGACCTCCGAGCGCACCACCACCGAACTCGCCCAGCACGTCGGCATCAGCCTGCCGACGGCGTCCCAGCACGCCACGGCCCTGCGCACCGCCGGGTTCGTCTCCACCCACCGCAACGGCCGGTCGGTCCGCCACCGGCTGACCCGGCGCGGCTGGGAACTGCTCAACTGAGGGAGGCCCGCATGACCGCGATGCCGCGGTACCGCACCGACCCGAGCCCGCGGGCGCTGGCCGACCGCCTGCGCGCCCTGCGCACCGCCGGGGTCCCCGTGGCCTGCGGTGTCTACGCGGGACTGGCCGCGCCCGTTCCCTCCTCCGCGCTGCACGCGCGGATCACCCACGCCATGGCCGGGGCGTTCGTCGCGGGCACCTCCGGCACCGTGCCGCGGTTCGAACCGCCGCCCTCGGCCGCACTGCGGTTGCTGACGGCCGCGAGCTGGGGCCGGCTCGACGGCGTCGGCGCCGACATGACCACGTTCCCCGTCGACCTCGCCTCCGAGCTGTGGTGGCGGGTGCACGAGCGCACGCTCGGCTCGTTGCGCCCGGCCGAGCGCCGCCTCGCCTGCGACCTGTTGCTGCGCCTGGGATATCCGCAGCGCGCGGCCTCGGTCATCGGGCTCAGCGTGATCGACGCGCGCACGCACGTGCTGTCGCCGGACCTCGCGCTGGAACAGCTCGCCGTCCTGCGGTGCCACCTCCCGGCCTCCGCGGTGGAGGCGATGGCGTTGCGCGGCGCGCGGTCCGGCCTGCCCGCCGCCACCCGCCGGGACCTGGCGCTGCACGTGGTGTTCCGCAACGCCGCCCGCGGCGCCGACTCGACCTCGCTGCGGGCCGCCGCGGCCCTCGCGACCAAGGCCTCGTCGGAGCTCCCGCAGCACGGGTTCGCGGGCGCCCTGCACCGGGCGCGGCTGCACCGGGCGATCGCCGCGGTGCCGTTCGCGCGGCACGACATCAGCGAGACCCACCAGGTGCTCGGCCGGGCGCTCGAGAGCCTGACCTCGCACGGGCAGGGGGAGTCCGAGGTGGACCGGCTCGCGTGGGCGGACGAGGCCTACGCCCTGCACTGCTTCCTCGTCCGCACCCACCTCTCGGTCGGCCTCGCGCAACGCGCCGCCACGTACACCGAGCGGCTGGTCGAGCTCAGCGCGGGCGACGACCGCACGTGGGCGCTGCGCGGCGACGCCCTGGCCGCGTGCGGCCTGCTCGACGAGGCGGAGGAGGCCTACGGCCGG
Source organism: Lentzea sp. NPDC060358 (assembly GCF_042725365.1). Taxonomy (NCBI): domain Bacteria; kingdom Bacillati; phylum Actinomycetota; class Actinomycetes; order Pseudonocardiales; family Pseudonocardiaceae; genus Lentzea; species Lentzea sp. NPDC060358. The sequence continues at coordinate 18,020 of NZ_JBHXCW010000093.1, forward strand.
GGCGTGGCGCTGGGCGGCTGGGGTGCGGCGCGCGCGGCCCACCTCCGGGGGTTCGTGCTGCAACGGCTCGGGCGGGTGGCCGAGGCCGCCGAGTCGTACGCGCTGTCGCAGCGCGCCGACCCGACGTCGGCGGTCCTCTCAGCGGGTGTCGGCCGTGACCAGCAACCGCAGGTGCGCGGCGAGCCAGGCCGGCGCGGCCGGGGCGTCGGCGAACGCCGTTACCCGGTCCGCGGCCGTGCCCAGGCCGGTGCGGCGCAGGTGCGCGCCGACCTCGCGCACGCGGGCGAGCAGGCTGTCCGTCAGGTGGTCGAGGCCTCGGTGCGAGGCCTCGGCCAGCACGGTCAGCGCGCTGTCCACGGCCGCGCTCAACGGGTCCGACGCCGTGACACCGGGCGGAAGCGGCTGCGGTGAGGTGTCCGCCGCCACGTCGAGCACCACCACTCCCTCCTCCGTGCGGACCGCCAAGGGGTCGACGACCAGCGTGCCGCGGTGCCGGCGGATCGAGCCGGTCACGGCCGTCGGTCCCGCGCGCAACGCCGCCGCCAGCGCGTCGAGCGCTCCCGGCGCCACCGCCCGGTGGTCCGCCTCGAGCACGCACGTGTCCCCGGACGGGCCGTGCAGCGTGGCGGTGAGGCGTTGCGCGGCCGGGTCGTAGGCCACGTCGGACACCTCGGTCACGCGGACCGCGCGCACCAGCTCCGCCTCGACCCGCGCGCGGACCTGCCGCGGCGGCAGGTCCGCGAGGTGCGCGGCCGCCGCCCCGTAGTCGTCGACCACCAGGGCCTGCGGCAGGTGGTCCCACGCCGTGCCGACCGGGGTGAGCGAGGTCTTCGCGACCCTGCTCGTCTTCAACGCCACCACGCGGCTCGCGCTGCGGGTCGCCGACTCCGACACGACGTTCGACGCCGCGAGGCGCTGACCGGTGCGCAGGGGGGTGTCCCGCTGCACCAGCACCACGTCGCCCGACGCGAAGTACACGTCCGCCGTGGTCTCGGACCGCACGCGCGCGCCGAGCGCCGTCAGCCGGACTCGCCGCAACGCCGTCTCCGCCGGCTCGTCCGGACCCAGGACCTCGGCGCGGTGCCCGGTCGCGGTGATCCGCGCGTGCAGCTCGGACAGCAGCGCGGCGAACCGCTCCGCCTCGTAGTCGGCACTGCGGCGGCGGTAGGCCGACAGCTGCGCCAGCAGGTCGGTGATCACCGCGGCGGGCCAGTGCAGCCGTTGCGCCGTCAGGTCGCGGTGCAGGCGCTGCCACGCGACGTCCAGCACCTCGCTCGCGTTCGTCGCGCCGTCGAGCAGCAGCTGGTCGAGCAGGTCGGCGACCGCGCTCAGGTCCGCCGCCGTGGTGGGCGAGCCGCCCACGTCGACGGTGTCGGCGCCCTGCGCGTCAGCCTCCCGGAACGCCCACACCGCGAGCGCCGTCGCCTCCTCCCTGTTCACCGCGTCGGTGTGGACGTACGACAGGTCGCCGGGCACGAGGAACGTGACCGTGCAGGTCGGCAGCTCCGCCTGGGCGGTCTGGTCCTGCGCGGTGGGACGCCGCAGCTTCGCGCGGTAGCCCGCCTGGAACGCCCGCCGCGCGCGGCGCAGCGTGCGTTCGCCCATCAACGCCACCAGGTCGTCGTCGGTCACCGCTCCCGGCGACCACAGCTCCGCGGGAGCGCTCGAGTCCTGCGTGCGCTGGTAGGCCAGGACGACGGCGATGCGGTGCCGGCACACGCCGGACGCGCCGCAGCTGCACGGCGCCGCCTCGAGCGCCACGCCCGGCGGCAGCGTCGTCGTGGTGCCGTCCGGGAACTCGCCCTGGACGGCACCGGCCGCGTCGGTCTCCAGCGCCGGGACGACCCCCGCGTCGAGCTCCTTGACGGCGCGCTTCACCAGACCGCGGTTGGCCAGCGCCGCGAGCGCGTCCGGGGTCAGGGCCAGCAGGTCGGGGCGGGTCACCGGAGCTTCTCCGCGACGAACTCGGCGAGCTCTCCCGGCGTCATCGCGCCGACGTGGGCGCCGACGTTCGCGAGGCGCTGCCCGAGCCCGCGGTCGTAGTCCGGGTTCGCCTCCTCGTCGAGCGCCGCGAGGCACAGCACGTGCGTGCCCTGCTCGCACAGCCCCTTGACGGTGCGGACCAGGTGCTCGGCGTCGCCGCCCTCGTAGAAGTCGCTGATGATCGCGACGATCGACCGGCGCGGGCTGTCGACGAGCCCCGCCCCGTACGCCACGGCCCGCGCGATGTCCGTGCCACCACCGAGCTGCACCTTCATCAGCAGCTCGACCGGGTCGGTCACGTCGGAGGTCAGGTCGACCACGTTCGTGTCGAACGCGACGAGGTGCGTCCGCAGCCCCGGCAGGCCCCACAGGCACGCCGCCGTGACCGCGGAGTGGATCACCGAGCTGGTCATCGACCCCGACTGGTCCACGAGCAGGACCACCTGCCACTGCTCGACGTGCCGCTTGGTGCGGGAGACGAACTTCGGGTGCTCGATCGCGAGCCTGCGCTCATCGGGCTGGTAGCGCTGGAGGTTCGCCCTGATCGTGGAGCGGAAGTCGAAGTTGCGCGAGTTCTTGTGGATGCTCGGCCGCCGCGACCTCGTGCCGCTGAACGCCGTGCGCACCTCGGTCCTGAGCTTCTCCATCAGCTGCTTCACCACCGCCTCGACGATCTTGCGGGCCATCGCGAGCACGGCCGGGTTCATCAGGTGCTTGGTCCGCAGCACCGCGCGCAGCAGGGCCGGGTTGGGCTCGATCCGCTGCAGCACATCGGGATCGGTGACGACGTCGGTGATCTCGTAGCGCTCGACCGCGTCGCGTTCCAGCCGCTCGATCGTCTCCCGCGGGAAGAGCTGGTGCACCTCGTCCAGCCAGTCGACGGTCTGCAGCACCGAGTCCTCGCTGCCGCCCTTGCGCACGCCCCGCTCGGCGAGCCCCGGATCGCGGCCGTAGAGCCACTCCATCGCCGCGTCCCGCCGTGCCGCCTCGCCCTGCAGGCCGCCCGTGCAGCGCGACGCGGGTTCACCGAGGATGAGCCGCCAGCGCTCCAGGTCAGTCATGCCAGGCCTCCCTTCACCAGCAGCGCGTCGACGCGCCGTTCCAGCGCCATCGCCTCCGCGACGACCATCGGGTCCGCGGTCAGCTTCGTCACCCCTCGGGCACTGCCCCCGACACCGCGGTGGTCGAGGACGGTGGCCGCGATCGTCTCCCTCTCCCGGGGCGGGAAGTAGCTGAACGCGAGCCGCAGCGCGGGCAGCGCGACCAGGAACTCGTCCTCGGTCATCGCGCTCACCTGGTCGTCGAGCACCCCGACCAGGTCGGGGCTCGCGAGCACCTCCTCGCGCGCCACCGCGAACAGCCCGGCGAGCCAGTCGCCCAGCGCCTCGACACCGCGGACCTTGCGCACGTCCGGCTGGGTGCCGAGCGTCCAGGCCAGGCCGAGCGCCGCTCCGCGCAGGTCCGGCGGCGCCTGCACGTCGTTGCTCACGCGCAGCGCGACCCCGGCGACGTCCGCGACGTCGAGCGACAGCGCCGTCTTCGCGTGCAGCACGGCGTCCCTCGTCGCGGCCATCGCCTTGAGCCGCTGCGGGTCGGCGGGCGCCGGGCCGCCGTGCAGGCCCTCGACCAGCCAGAGCACCCTGGCCGTGCTCGCGTCGATCACGCCGCCCAGCACCGGGTCGCGCCGGGTGCCGAACAGCCGGTCGTGCCGCCACAGCCCCAGCACGCCGCTCAGCACCTGGCCCAGCGCGCCCAGGTCGCCGGTCTCGCGGACACCCTCGTTGAGCGAGGCCTTCACCTTGCCGGACAACGACGAGATCCCGCACAGCACCGCGTCGAACAGCACGGCGGAGAGCTCGTCCAGCCCCGCGCCGCCGGACCGGCGTTCGAGCACGACCCCGGCCGCCTCCTCGAGCGTGGCGCCGTTCTCGGCGGCCTCGATCAGCGCCGCCAGCCGTTCCTCGGCCGGGCGCAGCGTCCACTGCTCGTCCAGCCGCGGCGCCGCGCCCTCGGACGGCCCGGCGGTGCGTTCGAAACCGGGGATCCGCAGCACCCGCAGGCGGTGCAGGATCCTGCTGCGCTCCAGCGACTCCGCGTCCGTGAGGTCGAGCGAGACCTTGCCCTCCCGGTCGAGCCCGTGCGCGCGCAGCAGGTCCTGCACGGCGCCGACGAGCGGCGGGGAGGGCGTGCCCGGGTGCAGCCTGCCGACCCTGCTGCCGCCGAGCGCGCCGAGCATCTCGACCAGCGCGGGGTGCGCGCCGGGCTGCAGCGTGCCGCGCCGCGACCACGGCGGCGGCTGCGTGAGGTCCTCGGAGATCAGCGCGCTGGTGAGGCCGTCCAGCACGTCCGTGCGCGCCAGGTTCGCGTGCCCGCGCAACCGGGCGAGCGCGCCCGCCTGGGTGTGCGCGGCGATCAGGTCGGCCGTGGACACCGGCTGCTGCCTCGCGCGGAGCCTCGTGGCCACCGACTCGACCAGCCAGTCGGCCGCCTGCCGCGGGCCGTTCTCCCACACCTGCTGGTAGTAGCCCGGCGACGGCATGCCCGACTGGTACCCGGTGAACGCGTCCAGCCGCGCGTGGGAGTACGGCACGAGGTAGCTCGCGCCCTTCTCCCGCTCCGGCACCTCGGGCCAGTCCGCCGGCCCGTCGAGCATGGCCTCGAGCGCGGGCGTGTGGAAGCCGCCGGTGACGACCACGACCGGCCGGTCGCCCGCGTCCCGCACCGCCGCGCGCACCCAGCGCGCCATGTACTCCTCGCGCGCCGAGTCGCCGTCGTCCGCGGTCGCCGTGCCGCGCACCAGGTCGAAGTACTCGGCCATGCCCCGCGGGTCCTCCTCGCACTCGAAGAGGTGGTCCCACAGCACGTCGACGTTGTCGACCGAGAACTCCCGGCACAGCCGGTCGACCACCTCGGCGTAGCGCAGCTCCGCGTCGGCGTAGCGGTTGCTGACGTCGCGGAACGCCTCGTGCCACGCGGGCAGGTCGATGAACCGGACCTCCGCGCCGTGGCGGCGGCCCTCGGTGATCGCCACCCACTCCGGCGAGTAGTCGCAGAACGGCGACCACGACGCGTGCGTGTCCGAGTAGCTGAACAGCGCGACCGGCAGCTCGTGGCCGAGCAGCAGCTCGTCGAGGCGCTCGTTGAAGTCGGCGGGCCCCTCGATCAGCACGTACGCGGGCTGGTGCTCCTCGATGGCGGCGGCGACCAGCCGGGCACAGGCGGGACTGTGGTGCCGGACGCCGACGAACACGGCCCCCATCAGCCGGGGAGCAGGTGGCGAGCCTGGTGCAGCGCCTGCCACTGCTTGCCCTTGCGCCGTGCCGCGTGCTGCTCCAGGTAGCGGCGCAGCCGGGCCAGGTCCTCGGCGTTGTCCTTCGCCGCGGTGCCGGCCAGGCACTCGACGACGTCGGCGGCCGTCCCGGTCTCCCCGCGCAGGAACCAGCCGCGCAGGCCCACCGCGTGCGCGACCGACACCGCCTCGGCCGTGCTCATGACGGTGGTGAGCCGGTCGGTGCCCTCCCGCAGGTCGCGGAACGTCCGCACGAGGACCTCCAGCACGTCCCGCTTCGGCGCGAGCTCCACACCGGACTTCGCCAGCAGCTTCGCCGCCTCCTGCTCGACCAGCGCGAGCTCGGTGTCGAAGTCGGCGATCGGGAACACCGTCTCGAAGTTGAAGCGGCGCTTGAGCGCGGCGCTCATCTCGTTGACACCCCGGTCCCGCGTGTTCGCCGTGGCGATCACGTTGAACCCGTCCCGCGCGAACACCATGCCGTCCGGGCCGCTGAGCTCGCCGATCGCCATCACGCGGTCGGACAGCATCGACAGCATGCAGTCCTGCACCTCGAGCGGGCAGCGGGTGATCTCCTCGAACCGCACGACCTTGCCCTCGGCCATGCCGCGCAGCATCGGCGCCGGCACGAGCGAACGCGGTGACGGCCCCTCGGCCACCAGCAGCGCGTAGTTCCAGGAGTACTTGATCTGGTCCTCGGTCGTGGCCGCGCCGCCCTGGATGGTGAGCGTCGACTCGCCGCAGACCGCCGCCGCGATCATCTCGGACAGCAGCGACTTGGCCGTGCCCGGCTCGCCGACGAGCATCAGCCCGCGGCTCGTCGCGAGCGTGACGAGCGCCCGGTCCACCAGGGACGGGTCGCCGACGAACTTCTTGGTGATGCGCGACTTCTCGTCGCCCACCACGAACCGGCGCGCGGCGGCGAGGCTCAGCGCCCAGCCGGGCGGCTTCGGCGCGGTGTCGCGGTCGCGCAGCCGCGCGAGCTCGTCGGCGAAGCGGACCTCGGCGGGCGGGCGCTGCATCGTCTGGGTGCTGGTCATGACTGCAGGGACTCCAGTTCGGAGAGGAGCTCGGAGGTGGTGATCGGGTCGACGTCGAGGACGGCGGGGGCGTCGCGCGGGGCGGACCAGTCGCCGCGGCCGGTGGGGGAGAACCACGCGTCGCTGAACGCGACCTCGGGGAAGACGTCCATGGCGCCGACGGCGATGCCGGGCTCCAGGGACACGACGAGCGCTCCGCCGCCGGGGAACGGGCGGGTCATCCAGCACTCGACGCCGGCGTCCTGCGGCGTGCCGCGGACCCAGCCCTTCTTGGTGAGGCCGAGGAGCTTGCCGATAGGGTACGGGGTGCCGCAGTACTTCTTCAGGCGCGGCAGCAGGTCGCCGGCCGGCACGAGGTGGACCGGGCGGCCGAGCTGCGGGAAGGGTTGCAGGATCTCGTAGTCGGCGAACACCTCGCCCCACGCGGACGCCTCGCCCTGCAGGTCCACCGCGTGGGCGACGCGGACCACGGCCTCGGCGGGCAGCGTGAACTCGTCGTCGTTGGAGTCGGCGAGCGTGCGGTCCTCGGCCAGGCGGAACGACTGCCCGCCGTCGGTGGTCCAGACGAGCCGCCGCACCACGTGCCACAGCAGCGGGTGGCCGGCGAGCACGGTCTGGAACTCCTCGGCGGTCCAGGTGCGCTGGTCGACCATCGCCCGTTCGAGGCGCTGGATCTGGTCGGACGCGATCGTGCGGACGTCCTTCTTCAGCGCCGCGAACCGCTTGTGCTCGAGCGGTGCCCGGTCCTGGTCGTCCTTCGCGCCGGGCTTCGGGAGGTCCTTGCGGCGCTTGCCATCCGGGTCGAGCACGAACGGCTTGAGCTGCTCGTCGAAGCCGACGGTGAACCGCCGGGTGCCGTAGTCGATGACCAGCGTCGCCGCGTCGTCGAGGCCGAGGCGCGGCACGAGGCGGTCGGAGAGCTGGTCGCGGCTCAGGCCCAGCTCGGCGGCGATCTGCTCGACCTTCTCCTGGGCCTTGTTCTTGAGGCCCTTGAAGGACACCTTCTCCGCGATGCTGTTCAGGTGCGACAGCGCCACCTCGGTGCCGATGTCGGCGAGCACGTCGAGCCCCGTCACCGCCCTGGCGTGCTGGCTCTCGCCCGGCCACACCCGGATGAGCGGCGACAGCGCGCGCACCGTCGAGTCGTCGCCGAACCACCCGAGCGCGCTGAGCGCCCAGCCCTCCTTCGACGGCGCGCCCGCCTGCAGCCAGGACTGGAACACGGCCCAGGCGAAGGTGGCGAGCGAGTCGCGGTCGAGCGCCTCGCGCACCACCGGCAGACCCGCGTACAGCTCGCCCGGCTTGGACAGCGCCGCCGTCATCAGCAGGTGGCTCGCGGCCTCGGCGGACAGCGCGTGCCGGCGGTCGGCCAGCAGGACCTGCGGCAGCAGCCGGGTGTCCGCCCACTCGCCGATCACCGGCAGCTTGGCGGGCAGCACGTCGACCGGGTCGACCGAGAGCACGACGTCGATCGCCGCCTCCGCGCCGCACTCCACCGCGACGGCCCGCACGTCCACGCCGATGCCGTCGAGGTGGCGCAGGGCCGTCTCGGCGTTGCGGCGCGCGGCGCCCGCCTTGCCCGAGGCCGCGGGGACGAGCAGGCGCGCGGCCTGCTCCCGGTGGCGCGACAGCCACTCGACGCCCCAGCGCCGGGCCTGCTTGGTCCGCGCGAACCAGTCGGCCATCACGGCCGCGACCTCGGGCGTGGCGAAGGGCAGCAGCACCACGCCGGCCGTCGTGCCGCCGGACTGCGCCAGCCGCACCAGCGCGGGCACCGCGTCGAGGCCGAAGCGGGCGGCGATGTCCTTGCCCCACTCGTCGACGCCGTAGCTGTACCGGGGCTTCCAGTCCGCGAGCAGCGGGCGGAGCACCTCGTCGGGGGCGAGCAGGAACAGGTCGTTGTCGTAGTAGCCGATGGTGCCCGCGTGGTAGTTCTCGAGCAGCTTCTTCCAGTCGTGGTGGTCGTGCTTCCACTCGACGGCGGCTTCGAGCCACTCCTCGCGCTCGCCCGGCTGCCACACCACCGACGACCCGCCGGCCGGGACGTCCGTCAGCACGACGGGCTTGACCGGCTTCTTGCGGCTGAGCCACGGCGGGCTCGCGAGCAGCGGTGGCAGCTGGTCCGCGGTCGCGTCCGGCACGATCGCCGCCTCGGACTCGGCGAGCACGGCGGCGACCTCGTCGGAGACCTCGAGGTCCGGGTGCGACTGCAGGTGCGCGTGCAGCAGGCGCCGCACCTCCGCGTCGGTGGTCGCGCGCTCCGCCAGCAGCCGGGCCGCGCGCCGCGGGAACGCCGCCATCGCGGCCAGCACGGCCGGCCGCACGAACTTCTGGTCCAGCCGGTCGAGCAGGATCGTGAACGCCTCGTCGGTCGGCAGCGCGGCGAGCATCTTCAGCACCTGCTTGCGGCCGTCCACGCGCCGGTAGTAGCTGTCGTTCTCCAGCTCCGCCGCGAGCCGGGGCGCGCCGGCCGGCCCGAGCACGTAGAGGGCGGTGTAGAGCAGGAACGCGGAGTCGTTGAGAGACTCGTCCGCCTTCTCGAAGTCCTCCGCGGTGCGGGCGCTGCACGGCAGCATCCACCACCGGTTGGAGCTGCGGTGCTCCGCGCAGGCCTCGGCGAACCAGTCCGCCCGTTCGGGCAGCAGGTACGACCGCAGCCCCTTCGCACCGGGCGAGTCGCCGAGCTCCTCGAGCGCGGCCTCCGCCGCCGCGCGGCCGGCGTCGTCCGCGACGGCGAGCGCGTACCGGACGGCCGTGAGCATCTGGCCCTCCGGATCGGTCGCCGAGGTCCGGAACGGCTCGCCCAGCTGCCGCAGGCAGGCTTCGGTCCACGTGCCCAAGGAGCGGTCGTAGTGCTGCGTGAAAGCCATGCCCATGCGCTGGACGACCGCGACCGCGGCGAACGCCGGCCCGTGATCGGCGAGCCACGCGTGCACCGCCGGCAGGCCGGTCTTCGCGGCGGCCGCGACCGCCGCCGCGCCCAGGGTGTTCGGCCGCCCGGCGAGGTGCTCGCGGGCCGCGCTCACCAGCCCGTCGTGCGAGCCCTCGACCGTCAACGCCTTCTCGACGTCCTCGACCGGCACCTGGCGGGCCTCGGCCGCCTTCGCGGTGTCGAGGGTGAACTCCGGGGCGGGGTCGAACCCGCGCTGCCGGACGACGTCGCGCAGCCACGCCTTGGGCAT
>NZ_JBHXCW010000094.1:0-27469 GCF_042725365.1 Lentzea sp. NPDC060358
GGTTCGCCCCCGGTCTCGAGTACCCGCCGCTGGGACCCGGCGAGCTGTTCGAGGTGGTCTGCTCGGACTGGCTGTTCCGGATGCCGTCGCTGCACCTCGCCGAGGCGCACGTCGCCGGTGGCGGCCGGGCGTTCGTCTACGAGGTGACGTGGGAGCCGCCGGGGCCGTTCGGGGCGTGCCACGGGATGGACGTGCCGCTGGTGTTCGGCAACGAGGGCCGCGGGCAGTCGTCGGCGGTGCTCGGCGAGATCACGGCGGACACCCACGACCTGGCCGCGCAGATGCGGACGGCGTGGTCGTCGTTCGCCGTCTCCGGCGACCCCGGCTGGCCCGCCTACACGGCGGGCGAACGCCTGACGCGGATCTTCGACGTGCCGCCGTCGGTCGTGCCGTACCCGGAGGAGACGTCACGGCTGCTGTGGAGCGGCCACCGGTTCGAGCCGTTGCGGCTGCTGGAATAACTCCCGCCTTCCGGCGTTGTACGCGACCGGAAGGAGGTTTTCGATGGACAACTTCAACGCCTACCAGCCGAACGGTGAGGTGGCGGCGGACCGCTGGGTGACCGTGCGGCACCTGTTCGACGCGGGCTACGTGGAGACTCCCGCCGACAGGTGGGAGCGGGCGAAGGCGCTGTTCGACACCAAGGACTACGCCAAGGCCGCCACGCTGCTGGCCGAGGTCGCCGGGGAGGTGCCGTTCCAGGCGGACCTCCACCTGCTGCTGGCCCGCGCCTACTACCACTCCGCGCAGCTGGGCAAGGCCGAGGCGGCGCTGCGCGTGGTCGTGGACCGCTGCCCGGTCGAGCACTACGCGCACCTGCTGCTCGGGCGGACGCTGGAGCGGCAGGGCCGCGCCGGCGAGGCCGCGCCGTGGCTGAGGATGGCCGCCGCGTTCGGCGGGGAGCTCGCCGAGGTCTAGTGGCGTGGCTGGCGTGACGCACCGCCAAGACCTGTCGTCCGCGATGGTCGCGGGACGGACCGCTAGCTCGGATCGAGCCGGGCGAAGGCGCGCAGCAGGCCGGGGGCGACCCGCCCCGCCAGCCGTGCCGCCTTCGCCTCGACCGTCACCGGCACGACCGGCCGGTTGGCGCGCACCGCGCGCACGATCTCGGCCGCCACGCCCTCGGGCCCGAACCCGCGCTGCGCGTAGATCCGCGTGGCGCGGGTCTGCTTGCGGCGTTCCTCCTCCGCGCTGACGCCGGAGAACGTCGCCGTCGCGGTGATGTTGGTGTGCACCAGGCCGGGGCAGATCGCCGTGACGCCGATCGCGTGCGGCGCCAGTTCGGCCCGCAGGCACTCCGACAGCATGAACACCGCCGCCTTGCTGCTGGCGTACGCGGAGAGGATCTTCGACGGCAGGTACGCCGCCACCGACGACAGGTTCACGATGTGGCCGCCCTCGCCGCGTTGCACCATCAGCTCGCCGAACGCCCGGCACCCGTGGATGACGCCCCACAGGTTCACGTCGAGCACGCGCTTCCACTGCTCACCGGACGTCGACAGGAACGACCCGGAGTGCGCGATGCCGGCGTTGTTCACGACCACGTCCGGCACGCCGTGCTCGTCGGCGACCCGCCGCGCCCAGGCGCGCACCGCCTCCTCGGAGCGCACGTCGACCTCGTAGGCGTGGCCGCCGGTCAACGCGGCCGTCTTCTCCGCCGACGCGAAGTCCACATCGGACACCACGACCCGCGCGCCGGTCTTCGCGAACGCCACCGCCGTCGCCTTGCCGATGCCGCTGCCACCACCGGTGATCACGACGAGCGGACGCGGGGGAGTGGAGCCGGCGACGAACTCGCCGATCATGCGGGCGAGCGGTTCCGGGTGGCTCAGCGGCGCCCAGTGGCCCGCGGCGATGCGGCGGCGGCTCAGCGCCGGCACCCAGCGTTCGAGGTCGAGCGGTTCGGTGCGGATGTAGCGGTCGCGCGTCGGCTGGACCACCTGGACCGGCATGGGCGCGACGCGCTCCCGTGGCGCGCCCATCACCTGGCGGATGTTGGCGCGGTACAACGAGATCCCGTTCACCGCGTCCGAGGCGATGGTCGGCGCCGGTGTCGTGCGCACGCCCTCCGCGCGGCGCAGCACGTCACCCCAGCGGCGCGCCAGGTAGAGGCGCCAGATCAGCGGAGCGACCACGGGCAGGAGGAACAGGCCGATGTACCAGGACCGGAAGAGCTGCTTGACGCGGGCGACCGACAGACCGCGCCGCGACCAGTGCCCCAGGTGGTCGAGGCACGGGCCGGAGATCGAGGTGAACGTCGCGATCCGCGCGCCCGGCGTCGTCACCGCCTCCCACGCCTGGACCGAGCCCCAGTCGTGGCCGACGAGGTGGACCGGTTCGTCCGGGCTGACCTCGTCGATCACCGCGAACAGGTCGCGCGCCAGGTGCTCCAGCCGGTAACCGTCCTCAGTGGACGGAGCGGTCGACGCGCCGGCGCCGCGCACGTCGTAGGTGACGACCCGGAAGTCGTTCTCCAGCAACGCGGCCACGCGGTCCCACACGGCGTGCGTGTCCGGGTACCCGTGGACCAGCACCACGACCGGCCCGGACGTGCCGCGCACCTGCACGGCGAGCTCGACTTCCCCGGAACGCACCTTCACGAGTCCTCCAAGACGGGCCGGTCGCCGCTGGGCCTGTCCGCGCAGATCCGCATGCCGTCGGCCCACCCTGCTACGCATGAGTAGCTTTGTGAAAGCTACGCCACCGTAGCAATATGGGCCGGTGAGCACAACGCGCCGGAAGTACGCTCCCCGCCTGCCCCCGCAGCAGCGCCGCGAGCAGCTGCTGGACGCCGCCCTGGAGCTCATCCCGGCGGGCTTCGACGCGGTGACGATGGAGTCGGTCGCCAAGCGGGCGCAGGTCACGAAGCCCGTGCTCTACGACCTCTTCGCCAACCGCGCCGGCCTGATCAGCGCCCTGCTGGACCGCGAGGCCGCCCGCGCCACCGAGCAGGTGGCCGCCGCCCTGCCCACCGGCTTCGCCACCCGCGCACCGGACGACGCCTTCGCCGACGCCGTCCGCGTCTTCGTGCACGCCGTGGTCGATGCCCCCGACCGCTGGCGGCTGGTGCTCCTGCCGCCCGAGGGCACGCCCGCCGAGTTCCGCGCCCAGGTCGCACTGGTCCGCGCGGGCGTCCTGGCCCAGGTCGAGACCCTCGCCGCACTGGGCCTGGAGGAGCTCGGCGGGCCGGCCGGCCTCGACGCGGACCTGCTGGGCCACGCGATGCTCGCGCTGGCGGAGATGGCCGGCCGGCTGGTGCTGACCGAGCCGGACAGGTTCACGCCGGACCGGCTGGCCGCCTTCGTGACCCGCGTCGCCCACGGCCTGCGCTGAGCACCTCGTGCGCGGTCAGTGCACCCGCACGTGCGTCAGCAGCGCCAGACCCGTCTGGTCGTGACCGACCGACACGTCGCAGCCCGGCAGCAACGCCCGCACGGCCTGCTCGTCGCGTTCGATCACCTGCCACTCCATCAGGAACTCGAGCGGCCAGCGGAACTCGTTGCCCGGTGCCGTGCCCGCGAAGTAGAACGTGCTGCCCGGCCGCACGAGCCTGGTCATCACGGCCTCGGTGAACCGCACGGCCGCGCGGTCGTTGAGGTAGCCGTACAGGCCGTTGGCGAGCACCAGGTCGTACGGGCCGAGCTCGGCGAGCTGGGTGACGGCGCGGAAGATGTTGCCGGGGACCACCGTCGTGAACTCGGTGAGCGGGCCGAGCCGCTTCTGCGCGAGCTCCAGCGCGTCCGGGTCGACGTCGGTGAGCACGAACCGGTCGCCGGGCCGCACGATGTTCGCCGGGAGGGCGCGCAGGTCGGGCGCCGTGCCGGCGTCGACGACCAGGATCGTCCGCGGGCCGTTGCGGGGCGCGGTGAGGCAGTCGCCGATCAGCCGCGTCTGGTGCATCACGCGGTTGCGCAGCTGCTGGGCCAGGGCCGACCCCTGCAACTGGGCCTCGACGTGCCAGCCCAGGGTGCCCGGGGTGCCGCCGTTGGCCTGCGCCAGCACGTGCTCGACCAGCCGGTAGTCGCTGGGGTAGCCGCGGGTCCACTCGTTCTCGTCGCGCTTGAGCGGCGAGCGCGCGCAGGCCGACCGCGCGGGCTGCACGACCGCGGCGATGTCCTCGTCGGGCACGCCCGCGAGCGCGGCGGCCCCGATCTGGTTGCCGAGGGTGCGGAAACGGCCGCCGACGAGCGCGTTGGCGGAGGGATCGGCGAGGTTGAACTCCTTCTCACTGCGCAGGAACCCGTCCACGGCATCGCTGAGCCGGTGCAGGGCATCGGTGCTGTGCGGGAGCACGGTCATCGTCACTTCCTCGCTGCGGCAACGGTTCCGAAGCCTGTCGGCTGCGGCGGTCGCAGGACAGGGTTCTTCGGGTTGTACGGGCATGATCCTGCCCTGGTTCGACCCGAGATCACCAACTCGGCGCCGGGACGTGGAACTTCCGCTCGCCGCTCACCGGCTCGCCGCCGTGACGGCGTCCGCGATCGCCTGGTGACCGGCGGGCGTCGGGTGCACGTCGGTGCGGTCGCAGAAGTAGGTCAGCGAACACACCGTGGCGACCGAGCCGGGGATCTGGCCGTACTTCGGGTCCTGGGTCAGCTCGGTCAGCGCGCCGTAGCCGCCGGTCGCCTTCGTGACGTCGGCGAACTTCGCGCCGAACCTCTCGTACTGGGCGGCGATGCGCGAGTTGAAGTCCTGGAACATCGTGACCGACAGGCGGGCGAGGTTCTTGCCGTTGGGGAACGTCGGGTTGACCCACGCGCCGAGGAACACGTCCGGGTAGGTCAGGCCGACGATCTTCACGTCGGGCGCGGCCTCGCGCAGCTCGGTCAGCACGCCCGCGACGTTGGTCTGGACGCCGGCGACGGTCCTGGTCGCGCACTCCACCGGGTCCTGGGCGATCGCGCACGGCGTCAGGTCGTTGCCGCCGATGACGATGGTGACCAGGTCCACCCCGCCGCCCCGGAGAGTCTCGACGGCGGCGTCGAGCTGGGTCTTGCCCCCGGCCCTCCCGCCGCACGCCGGCTTGGCCGCGAGGTCGGCGGAGGTGTAGCCGTCGCACGCCAGGTTGACGAGGTCGAGACCCGCCTGGTCGGCGACGAGTTGGGCGAAGCTCGTGTTCTTGCTGCCCGGCGCGAAGCCGGTGGCGTAGGAGTCGCCGAGCGACAGGTGGACCTTCTTCGCCTGCGCGGGCGGGGCGCTGCTCGACGCCGGCGCCGGGACCGGCGCGGGTGGTGGGGTCGAGGTGCACGCCGCCAGCGCTGTCAGCAACGCCACGACCAGGGCGAACCTCGGCACAACCGCTCCTTCTCGTCGGGGACCGCTGTGCCGAGGCTACGAAACCGCCCGTGAGGGTCGTGTCAGCGGAAGGCCCTCAGCCGCAGGCTGTTGCTCACCACGAACACCGACGAGAACGCCATCGCGGCACCCGCGATCATCGGGTTGAGCAGGCCCAGCGCGGCCAGCGGCAGCGCCGCGACGTTGTAGGCGAACGCCCAGAACAGGTTGCCCTTGATCGTGGTGAGCGTGCGCCTGGACAACCGGATCGCGTCCACGGCGGCCCGCAGGTCGCCGCGCACCAGCGTGAGGTCGCTCGCCTCGATCGCGGCGTCCGTGCCGGTGCCCATCGCGATGCCCAGGTCGGCCTGGGCGAGCGCAGCGGCGTCGTTCACGCCGTCGCCGACCATCGCGACCACCCGTCCTTCGTCCTGCAGGCGCTTGACGACGTCGACCTTGCCCGCGGGCAGCACCCCGGCGATCACCTCGTCGATGCCGACCTCGGCGGCCACGGCCCTCGCCGCCGCCTCGTTGTCGCCGGTCAGCAGCACCGGGCGCAGCCCGAGCGCGCGCAGCCCGGCGACCGCCTCCCGCGAGGTCGGCTTGACGGTGTCCGCGACGACGAGCACGGCCCGCGCCTCGCCGTCCCACGCGACCAGCACCGCCGTGCGTCCCCGCTGCTCCGCGGCCCGCTTGGCCCCGGCCAGGTCGTCGCCGAGCGCGATGCCCCGGCCGGCGAGCAGGCTCTCCCGGCCGACCAGCACCGCGTGGCCCTCGACCACGCCCTGCACGCCGAGACCCTCGACGTTGCGGAAGTCCACGACCTCGGGCACCTCGCCCGCGGCCTGCGCGACGGCCCGCGCGATCGGGTGCTCCGAGGCGTTCTCCACCGCCCCCGCCAGCCGCAGAACGGTGTCCTCGTCCTCGGCGGTGTGCACGCTCACCAGGCTCATCCGGCCGGCCGTGACGGTGCCCGTCTTGTCGAGCACCACCGTGTCGGCGCGGCGGGTGGACTCCAGCACCTCCGGCCCCTTGACCAGGATGCCGAGCTGGGCGCCCCGGCCCGTGCCGACCAGCAGCGCGGTCGGCGTGGCGAGGCCCAGCGCGCACGGGCAGGCGATGATCAGCACCGCCACCGCGGCGGTGAACGCGGCACCGGTGCCCCCGCCCGTGCCGAGCCAGAAGCCCAGCGTGCCGACGGCGAGCGCGATCACGACCGGCACGAACACCGCCGAGATCCGGTCCGCGAGGCGCTGGAGGGCGGCCTTGCCGTTCTGCGCCTGCTCGACGAGCTCCGCGATCCGCGCGAGCTGCGTGTCCGCGCCGATCCGGGTGGCCCGCACGACGAGCCGCCCGCCGGCGTTGACCGTGGCGCCCACGACGGCGTCGCCCGGCCGCACCTCGACCGGCACGGACTCGCCGGTGATCATGCTCGCGTCGACCGCCGAGCCGCCCTCCTCGACGACGCCGTCCGTGGCGATCTTCTCGCCCGGCCGCACGACGAACCGGTCGCCTTCGCGCAGGTCGGCGGTCGGGACCCGGACCTCCTCGCCGCCCCGCAGGACCGCGACGTCCTTGGCGCCCAGTTCGAGCAGGGCGTGCAGCGCCGCTCCCGCGCGCCGCTTGGACCGCGCCTCGAAGTAGCGCCCGGCCAGGATGAACGTCGTGACGCCCGCCGCGACCTCGAGGTAGAGGTTGCCGGCCCCGGACGTCCGCTCCACGGTGAACGTGAACCCGTGCGTCATGCCCGGCATGCCCGCGGTGCCCAGGAACAGCGCGTAGAGCGACCACAGGAACGCCGCGCCGACGCCCAGGGAGATCAGCGTGTCCATCGTGGCGGCGCCGTGCCGCAGGTTCGTCCACGCCGCCCTGTGGAACGGCCACGCGGCGTAGGTGACGACCGGTCCGGCCAGTGCCAGCGACAGCCACTGCCAGTACGTGAACTGCAGCGCGGGCACCATCGCGAGCACGACCACCGGCACGGACAGCACGGCCGACGTGATCAGCCGGTGCCGGA
Source organism: Lentzea sp. NPDC060358 (assembly GCF_042725365.1). NCBI lineage: Bacteria > Bacillati > Actinomycetota > Actinomycetes > Pseudonocardiales > Pseudonocardiaceae > Lentzea > Lentzea sp. NPDC060358. The sequence continues at coordinate 7,292 of NZ_JBHXCW010000094.1, forward strand.
GAGTGCGCGCCGGGTCGTCCTCGACGGGTTCCGGTGTCGCGGCGGGCAGTTCGGCGGTGTAGCCGGTGTTCTCGACGACCTCGACCAGGTCGGCGGGGGTGAGGCCGCCCGCGTAGCTGATGCGGGCCTTCTCAGTGGCGTAGTTGACGGTCGCCTCGACGCCGTCCAGCCGGTTGAGCTTGCGCTCGATCCGCGCGGCGCAGGACGCGCAGGTCATGCCGCCGATGGAGAGCTCGATGGTGTCAGTGGCCATGACCGTCCTCCTCGTGCGCGCCGGTGGTGGTGAGCGTGAACTCGGCGGTGCGGACGACGTCCTCGTGCCGGAAGTCGAGGAACAGCCGGTACTTCCCGGCCGTCGGCACTTCGACCGCGAACTTCACCCCGGCGCCCTGGTCCGGGTGCACGTGCAGGTAGGCCAGGTCGGCCGCGCGCAACGCGACGAGGTGGCCCTTCGCCCCGAGGTGGTCCTGCAGGTCCGTCACCGGCCTGCCGTTCTTCGCGACGGCGATGGTGACGGCCGACGCCTTGCCGGCGGTCAGCTCCCCGTCGAGGGTCACCTCGTAGCCGTCGACGGTGGACGTGCGGCTGGTCTCGTGGCGTCGCGGCTGGTAGTCGCCCGCCTTCTCGACGTCGGCGCCGAGCGTCGTCTTGGGACCGCCCTCCGGCTTGAAGTCGGCGAACACCCGGTAGCTGCCGGCGTCGGGCAGCGTCAGCGGCACCGACCACGTGCCGTCCGGCGCCATCTCCGGGTGGACGTGCCGGAAGTGCGACCCGTCGCGGCGGACGACGATCAGGTGCAGGCGCTTCTCGTGATCCACGGCGAACCTCGTGACGGGCTTGCCGTCCGGCCCGGCGATGGCGAAGCTCAGCGAGCTGTCCGGCGTGAGGGGCAGCGTGTAGCCGTTCTCCGACGACGACAGCCCCGGCGGGACTGCCGCCGGTGCGGACTCGTGCCCGCCGTGCCGCGGCTCGGTGCCGTGGGCTTCGGTGCCGTGGGTCTCGGTGCTGGGGGCCTCGGTCGTCGGTGGCGGTCCCGCGGCGGCTCCCGCGGCCCACGTGCCACCGAAGACGACGGCCAGCGCCGCGCCGTAGAGCGCGACCTTGTACCCGGTCTTCACAGGTCTTCTCCTCGGTTCAGGAGCGGACCAGGCGTGCGATGGCGCCACTGGCCTCCGCGATCTTCGCGTCGGCCGTGTCCCCGCCCTCGCTGACGGCCTGGCTCACGCAGTGCTGGAGGTGCTCGTCGAGCAACCTCGGTGAGACCGCCTGCAACGCCCGAGTGGCCGCGGAGATCTGGGTGAGCACGTCGATGCAGTACTCGTCGCTCTCGATCATCCGCTGCACGCCGCGGACCTGGCCCTCGATCCTTCGCAGGCGGCGCAGGTGGGCGGTCTTGTTCCCGGCGTAGCCGTGCACGTCTCGCTCCTCGTCGGGCCACCGCGCGGCCGGCCGGTGCTGCCGGGGGAGCGGTGGACTCCCCGTCTTTATACCCCAGGGGGGTATGGGTGTGTCAAAGGTGGCCCGGGCGGGGCCGGCGTCAGGAACGCGTAAAGATCACCCGCCGGTGCTCAGCGCGGGGACCGACTCGCGGTTATCTTGCGGACGTGTCCGAGCAGCAGGTTTCCGAGGCGCCGTCGAAGCGGGCCCTCGCGCACGACACCGTGCGGCTGGCGGTGGTGGTCGGGGCCCTGGGGGTCGTGTTCGGCGACATCGGCACCAGCCCGATCTACACGATCCAGACGGTGTTCAACCCGGCCGACCCGCACCCGGTCCCGGTGAGCGTCGACAACGTCTACGGGGTCGTGTCGCTGATCTTCTGGTCGGTGATGATCGTCGTGACCGTCACCTACGTGCTGCTCGCGATGCGCGTCCACAACGACGGAGAGGGCGGCATCATGGCCCTCATCACCCTGCTGCGCCGGTGGAAGGCCAAGCAGGGGCGCAACGCCGCGGCCACGCTCGCGGCGCTGGGCATCTTCGGCGCGGCGCTGTTCTTCGGCGACAGCATGATCACCCCGGCGATCTCGGTGCTGTCCGCCGTGGAGGGCCTGAAGGTCGTCGAGCCGGAGCTGGAGCGGTTCGTCGTGCCGATCACCGCGGTGATCATCATCGGGCTGTTCCTGGTGCAGCGCCGGGGCAGCGCGGCCGTCGGGCGGTTCTTCGGGCCGGTGATGATCCTGTGGTTCACCGCCATCGGCGCCGCCGGGATCGGCGGGGTCGCGAGCCACCCGGAGATCCTCAAGGCGCTGTCGCCCACGTACGCGCTCGGCTTCCTGTTCGGCAACTTCGGCATCGCGTTCTTCGCGCTGGCCGCGGTCGTGCTGGCGGTGACCGGCGCCGAGGCCCTGTACGCGGACATGGGCCACTTCGGCCGCCCGGCGATCGCACGCGGCTGGCTCTTCCTCGTCCTTCCGGCGTGCGTGCTGAGCTACCTCGGCCAGGGCGCGCTGATCCTCGACGACCAGGCCAACGTCAGCGGCCCGTTCTTCCTGCTCGTGCCGGAGTGGGGCCGGTGGCCGATGGTGGTGCTGGCGACGATGGCCACGGTCATCGCGTCGCAGGCGGTGATCACCGGCGCCTACTCGGTGGCCTCGCAGGCGGCGCAGCTCGGCTACCTGCCCCGGCTGCGGATCGCGCACACGTCGGAGTCGACGATCGGCCAGATCTACGTGCCGTGGATCAACTGGGTGCTGCTCGTCTCGGTGCTCACCCTGGTGTTCGCGTTCCGCACGTCCGCCGCGCTCGCGTTCGCGTTCGGCATGGCCGTCACCGGCACGATCACCATCACCACGTCGCTGTTCCTGTTCCTGGCGCGCTGGAAGTTCGGCGCGCCGGCGTGGGCGATCGGCCTCGGCGCCGTCGTGCTGCTGGGCGTGGACCTGCTCTTCCTCGCGGCCAACCTGACCAAGCTGCTGCACGGCGCCTGGCTGCCCCTGCTGATCGGCCTGACCGCGTTCACCGTCATGACGACGTGGCAGCGCGGCCGCGCGATCGTCACGAAGGCCCGCCGCGAGGCCGAGGGCTCGCTGCAGGCGTTCATCGAGGAGCTGCACTCCCGCCGGCTCACCAGGGTGCCCGGCTGCGCGGTGTTCCTCAACCGCGGCAAGGAGACCGCGCCGCTGGCGATGCGCGCGAACGTGGAGCACAACCACGTGCTGCACGAACGCGTCGTCATCGTGTCCATCGAGACCGAGCCCGTCCCGCGCGTGCCCCCGGAGCGGCGGGTCGAGGTGGACGAGCTCGGGTACACCGACGACGGCATCATCCACGTGAGCGCGCGCTTCGGGTACATGGAGACGCCGGACGTGCCGGCCGCGCTGGCCCTGGTCGACCCCTCACGCACCGAGGGCGCGCTGGACCTCGGCGAGGCCCGCTACTTCCTGTCGAAGATCGAGCTGCAGCGCGGCCGGGCGCACACGATGGCGGGGTGGCGGAAGCGGCTGTTCGTGGCCACGTCCTACATCACGGCCGACGCCGCCGAGCACTTCGGCCTGCCCAAGGACCGCACGGTCATCATGGGCGCGCACATCGACGTCTAGCGCGGCGACCGTGAACCCTCGCCGGGGTGTGGTGACACTAGACGAGCAGCCGGGCGAGCTCGTCGGGCCTGGTGTGCATGGGCCAGTGGCCCGAGTCGATGTCGACGAGGTCGAGCCGTTCGGCCCGGGCGAGCTCCGGCACGTCGCCCGCGTCGATCCACTCCCGCGCCTGCGCGGGGGTGAACTCGGGGCAGACGACCACGACCGGGACCTGGAAGCGCCGCTCGTCGGTGAGCCGCACGACACCCGTGGCCACCCCTTCGGGAACGGGGATCGCGGCGGCGGCGAACGCGCGCTTGGCCTCCTCGCCGAGGTCGGCCGAGTCCGGTCCGTCGAACGGTTCCCAGCCGGGGAAGGGCATGACGCCGTCCCGCAGCTCGAAGAAGTCGGCGTAGGACTTCCCGTCGCCGACCGGGAAACCGCCGATGAGCACGACCTTCGCGACCTTGTCCGGGCGCGCGTCCGCGGCCAGCCAGGCCAGCGAGCAGGCGGCCGAGTGCCCGACCACCACGACCTCGCCGGAGGCCGCGTCCACGGCGGCGAGCACGGCCGCCACCTGCTCGTCGAGCGTGGCGGAGGTGGAGCCGTCGCCCTGGCCGGGCAGGGTCAGCGGCACGGGCCGGTGACCGAGCGACCGGAGTCGCGGCACGACGCCGTCCCACGCGGACCCGTCGAGCCACAGACCCGCGATGAGCAGGATGTCCACGAACTGTTCTCCCTCTTCCGCGCGGCCGGTCGCCGCGGTCCGCGCCCACGCTAGGGCCGATTCCGGACGATCGGCTTCCGGTTCCCGCGGCGATCTCCTAGCCTGCCGGGGTGCCGAGCGACGTCAGCCCCACCGCCAGGGCGCTGCGCGCGCTCGAGATCCTCCGGACGCGTCCCGGCACGACCGCCGGCCAGCTGGCGGAGCGGCTGGGCGTCACCGAACGCGCCGCCCGCCGCTACGTCGGCATCCTGCGCGAGGCCGGTGTCGAGGTGGAGTCGGTGAGGGGCCCGCACGGCGGCTACCGGCTGCGCCGCGGCACGAAGCTGCCGCCGATCGTGTTCACCAGGGCCGAGGCGCTGGGCCTGGTCATGGCGGCGCTCGACGGGCGCCCGGCCGCCACCGAGGCCGACGACCCGGTCGGCACGGCGCTCGGCAAGGTCGTCGAGGCGCTGCCCGACCACGTCCGCCACCAGGCGGCCACCCTGCGCGAGCACGCCAAGGCCGCGCCGGACCGGCGGTCGGCCGGCACGGACCCCGCCGTCACGAGCGCCCTGGTCGCCGCCGTCGCCGCCCGGCGCCGGGTGCGGATCGCCTACCGCAGCGAGAGCGGCAACGCCTGGGAGTCCGAAGTGGACCCGTGGGCGGTCGTGGTCCGCCACGGGCGCTGGTACCTGTTGTGCCACTGCCACCGCGCGGACGCGGTCCGCGCCTACCGGATCGACCGGGTCCGCGCGGCCGCGCAGACCGGCCACGAGTGCGCACCGCCCGGCGACCTCGACCCCGTCGCGGCGCTGGAGCAGCACCTGGGCTCGGGCTGGAAGTTCCCCGCGCACGTCGTCTTCGACGCCCCGGCGGCCGAGGTCGCGCCGTGGATCCCGTCCCCCATGGGCCGGCTCGAACCGATGGGGGACGGGTGCGTGCTCCGCGGCAGCACCAGCAACCCGGCCATGTACGCGCAGGAATGGCTGGCGGCCGTGCCGTTCGGCTTCCGGGTGGTGGGCGGGGACGAGCTGCGCGCCGCGGTGGCGGTGGTCGCGCAGCGCTTCGCCGCCGCCCTGGAAACCTAGGGCCTGGCCCGTGGGTCCGCGACTACCGCGGACGAGACCCACCGGGCAGGCTCTGGACTTCGTTGAGCCGCAACCACTCCAGGATCGTCCGGTTCAGCCTCTCCGGCTCCTCCTGCTGGATCCAGTGGCCGCAGTCCAGGCTGACGACGTCCACGCCGGGCACGAACCGGTCGAGGTTCGCGGACCTCGCGACCGCGTCCCGGTCCCCGTGGACCATCAGCGCCGGCTTGCGGATGACCGGGTCCGCGTCCGCCAGCAGGTGCCAGTTGCGGTCGAGGTTGCGGTACCAGTTCAGGCTGCCGGTGAAACCCGTCCTCGTGAACGCGGAGACGAGGACGGCCAGCTCGTCCTCGCTCATCACCGGATCGCCGAGCGGCGTCTCCGCCTGTGCGAGTTCGAGGAACGAGCCGGACAGGGGTGGTGCGTTCTTCCGGAAGACGTTGCGCAGGAACCGGGCGGCGTGCTCGTCGAACACGGCGTCCGCGACGCCGGGCCGCCGGGTGAAGTGGACCATGTAGAAGTCGCTGCCGAACACCTCTTCCAGGACCTCGAGCCACGGCCGTTCGCCGCGTTCGAGGTAGGGCAGGCTCAGGTTGACCACCCTGGTCACCCGGCTCGGGTGCAGCAGCGCCAGTCCCCAGACGACGTTGGCGCCCCAGTCGTGGCCGACGAAGGTGGCGTCCGCGTAGCCGAAGTGGTCGAGGAGCGCGACGAGGTCACCCGTCAGGTGCGCGATGTCGTAGTCCGCGACCTCGGCCGGGCAGCTCGAGTTCCCGTACCCGCGCTGGTTCGGGACGATCACGTGGTACCCCGCCGCCGCGAGCACCGGCACCTGGTGGCGCCACGAGATCGCGTGCTCCGGCCAGCCGTGGCACAGCACGATCGGGTTCCCCGCGTTCTCCCGCCCGGCTTCGAAGACTTCGAGCTCGACGCCGTTGACGGGGATGAGCGTGGGCTCGGGGAAGTGGTTCTCGGAGATCATGCCGTCATCCTGCGGACGAAACAGGCCATCTCATGACCGGTTTTCGTGGCAGTGTTGCCGGGGTGGGAACCGATCGGCTGGTGGCCGTCCTCCTCCTGCTGCAACGCCGCGAGCGGGTGACCGCGGCGGAGGTGGCCAGGGAGCTGGAGATCTCCGAGCGCACGGCGCGCCGGGACCTCGACGCCCTGGCCACGGCCGGCGTGCCCGTGTACTCCGTGCAGGGCCGGGGCGGCGGCTGGCGCCTGGTGGGCGGCGCGCGCACGGACCTGTCCGGCCTCACCGCTCCCGAGGCCCGCGCCCTGTTCCTGGCCGTCGGGCAGGCTTCCACGCCCGCGGTGAGGGCGGCGCTGCGCAAGCTCGTGCAGGCCCTGCCGGAGCCGTTTCGCGGGGAGGCGGAGGCCGCGGCGTCGTCGCTGGTGGTGGACCCGCAGCGGTGGGGGAGCAGCCGGGTCGGCGGTCCGCGCCCGCCTCTCCTCGACGCGCTGCAGGACGCGGTGATCCGCGGTGTGCGGGTGCGGCTCGGCTACGTCGACGGCGAGGGCGCCGAAACCGTCCGGACGGTCGACCCGCTGGGCATCGTGGCCAAGGGGCACCGGTGGTACCTCGTCGCCGGGACCGGGGCCGGCCGGCGAAGCTTCCGGGTCGACCGGGTCTCGTCGGCCGGCCCGACCGGTGATCCGGTGCGGCGGCCGCCGGGGTTCGACCTCGCGCGGAGCTGGCGGGAGATCGCCGACGAGGTGGACCGGCGGCGGACGCCCCTCGAGGTCCAGGCGGTGTGCCGGGCCCACGAGGTGTCGCGGCTGCGGATGTCGGTCGGCGACCGGCTCGAGGTGCGCGGGTCCACCGAGGACGGCCGGGTGGCGGTGGTGGTGCGCGGCTACAACGCGCAGGCGCTCGCCGGTGAGCTCGCCGGGATGGTCGACTGGATCGAGGTGACCGGGCCGCCGGAGGTGCGCGCGCAGCTGGCCGCGATCGGGAAGGTGCTGGCCGGCCGTTACGGCTGAGGTGCCGGGCGGGTCCGCTCGTAGTGGCGGCGGGCCTTCATGCGGTTCCCGCACGTCGTCATCGAGCACCAGCGGGCGCGGTTGGCCTTGCTCCGGTCGAGCAGGAACAGCCTGCACTCGGTGTTCTCGCACGGCCGCAGCCGGTTCGGCGCCGACGTGCGCAGCTCGTCCCAGGCGAGCACGACGCGGGCCGCCGCCTCGCCGTGCCGCGGTGCTTCCAGCCGCCATTCGAGGCCTTCGTCCGTGAGCGACGGGCGGTAGGCGACCCCTTCCAGGTACGGGGCCAGCTCCCGGGCGGGCGCCTCTCCCCGCACGACGTCCTGCAGCACCGCGCGGACCTCGCGCAGCGTGCGCAGCTCGCCGGTCGACGCGGTTCGGCCGCGGGCCGCGAGCCACGCGCGCCCCGAGTCCACATCGGACAGTTCGTCGCGGGGTGTCCCCGCGAGCACCGGTGTGGTGTTCAGGAGGTCGAGCAGGAGCTCCTGGTCAGGCGTCACCCCGAAAATCTAACCCTTTAAACCGGGGTTGACAAGTTAGGTGGACGTGGGTTCACTGACCTAACCAGCAAACCGTCCCAGTGGAGTTAGACATGGCGACCGTTCACCACCGCACCGCCACCGTGGCGGGCCAGGAGCTCTTCTACCGGGAGGCGGGACCCGCCGGCGCACCCGTCGTCGTGCTGCTGCACGGCTACCCGACCAGTTCGTTCATGTTCCGCGGCCTGATCCCCGCGCTGGCGGAGCGCTACCACGTCATCGCGCCCGACCACCTGGGCTTCGGGCTGTCCGCCGCACCGCCGGTCAGCGAGTTCGACTACAGCTTCGACGCGCTCGCCGACCTGACCGCCGGGCTCCTCGACCAGCTCGGCGTGACCCGGTACGCCGTCTACGTGCAGGACTACGGCGCCCCGGTCGGCTGGCGGCTGGTGCTGCGGCAGCCGGAGGCGGTGACCGCGATCATCACCCAGAACGGCAACGGGTACGACGAGGGTTTCGTCGAGAGCTTCTGGAAGCCCGTGCGGGACTACCAGCGCGAGCAGACGGCCGAGACCGAGGCGGCGATCCGCGAGGCCCTGTCGCTGGAGGCGATCCGCTGGCAGTACCTCCACGGCGTGCCCGACCCGAGCGTGGTCAGCCCGGACACGTGGCACCACGACCACGCGCTCGTCTCACGGCCGGGCAACGACGAGGTGCAGCTGGCGCTGTTCCGCGACTACGCGACGAACCCGCCGCTCTACCCGGCGCTGCACGAGCACCTGCGCACCCACCGCACGCCCGTGCTCGCCGTGTGGGGTGAGAACGACGAGATCTTCGGCCCGGCGGGCGCCACGGCGTTCGCGGACGACACGCCCCGTGCCGAGGTCCACCTGCTCGACGGCGGGCACTTCCTGCTGGAGAGCCACGGCGACGAGGTCGCGGGACTGGTCCTCGGGTTCCTCGACCGGCTCGGGGCGGCGGCCCGGTGACCGGGCGGTGCGGGGCTGCGGCCGGCAGGGGGAGGTGGCCGCAGCCCCCGCGGTGCTCGCGTCGTCAGGCGCTCTCGGCGGCCGCGGCCCGGCCCGCCGCCCGGCCGGAGAACAGGCAGCCGCCGAGGAACGTGCCCTCCAGCGCGCGGTAGCCGTGCACGCCACCGCCGCCGAACCCGGAGACCTCGCCCGCCGCGTACAGGCCGGGGATCGGTTGCGCGGACGAGCCGAGCACGCGGCCCTGCAGGTCGGTCTGCAGGCCGCCCAGCGTCTTGCGGGTCAGGATGTTCATCCTGATCGCGATCAGCGGGCCGCTGCCGGAGTCGAGGATCTTGTGCAGCGGGGCGGTGCGGGCGAGGCTGTCGCCGCTGTAGGCCAGCGAGTTGCGGATGCCCATCACCTGGAGGTCCTTGGTGAACGGGTTGTCGACCTGCTGGTCGCGCACCACGATCTGGCGGCGCAGCTCGTCCAGGTCGACCAGGTTCTGGCCGGTCAGCGCGTTCATGCCGGCGACGAGGTCGGGCAGGTTGTTCTTGATGACGAAGTCGACGCCCTTGTCCATGAACGCCTTCACCGGCGGCGGCGTGCTGGTCAGCAGGCGCATCGCGAGGTAGGCGATGAGGTTCTTGGCGGTGATCTCCGGGTTCTGCTCGGAACCGGAGAGCACGAACTCCTTGTCGATGATCTTCTTGTTGAGGATGAACCACGAGTAGTCGTAGCCGGACTTGCCGATCAGCTCGAGGGTGCCGAGGGTGTCGAGCGACGGGATGCCGGGGTTGGCGAAGCGCTTGCCGCGGGCGTCGAACCACATCGACGACGGCGCCGCCAGCACGCGGATGCCGTGGCCGGGCCAGATCGGCGTGTGGTTGATCATGCCCTCGGTGTAGTGCCACATGCGGTCGCGGTTGACGATGCGGCCGCCGGCCAGTTCGGTGATGGCGAGCATGCGGCCGTCGACGTGCGCGGGCACGCCGGTGACCAGGCGCTGGGGAACCGGTCCCAGGCGCGCGGGCCAGTTGCGGCGCACCAGGTCGTGGTTGGCGCCGATGCCGCCGGAGGTGACGACCACCATCGGGGCGCGCAGCTCGAAGTCGCCGATCTTGGTGCGGGAGCTGGCGACTCCGCGTGCCGCGCTGCTCGGTTCGAGGACGCTGCCGCGCACGCCCGTCACGGCGCCGTTGGTGATGATCAGGCCGTCGACCTGGTGGCGGAACCGGAAGGTGACCTTGCCGTCGCGCACGGCGTCGCGGACCTTCTTCTCGAACGGCTCCATCACGCCGGGGCCGGTGCCGAGCGTCATGTGGAAGCGCGGCACCGAGTTGCCGGGACCGTCGGCGAGCTGGCCGCCGCGTTCCGCCCAGCCGACGATCGGCACCCAGCGCACGCCCAGGCCGTAGAGCCACGAGCGCTTCTCGCCCGCCGCGAAGTTCAGGTAGGCCTCCGCCCACTTGGCGCCCCAGTAGTCCTCGCCCAGCGGGTTGGACACGCCCCGGTCGAAGCCGGCGGTGTTGAACCAGTCGGCGCGGGCCAGCTCCAGCGAGTCCTTGATGCCCGCGGTGCGCTGCTCGGAGGAGTCGACGAAGAAGAGGCCGCCGAGCGACCAGAACGCCTGCCCGCCGAGGCTCGCCTCGGGTTCCTGGTCGAGCAGCAGGACCTTGCGGCCCGCGGCGGCCAGTTCGGAGGTGGCGACGAGCCCGGCCAGGCCGTGCCCGACCACGATCACGTCCGCGTCGACTCTCGGCGCTGCTCCCGCGACGGCCTGCCCCAGTGTCCCGGTGGCGGCGATCGCGCCGATCGCTCCGCTCGCGGCAAGGAGGTTGCGGCGGCTGATGTTCCGGTCTGACATCCCAGGGCCTTCCTCGTTGAAGGGTGGTGCCAACGCGAATTACTCTCGCGTAAAGCAACTAACCAGTAACCGCGGAGCGGGGCATAGGGTCCCGCCACCAAACGGCGACGGCGGTGTTGTGGCCGTCGCACAACGTGATGTCTGCGAGGCGACGTGCCGGGTTTGTCCGCGATGGTCCGCCAGGTGCTCGAAGCCGTCGCCGCGGACGAGCAGGTGGTCGAACGGGTCGTCGGCGCCGCCCGCGGCAACTCGCCGGAGGTCGCCCGCCTGCCCGCCGAGGAGAACCGCCGCCACATCGCCTTCCTGCTGTCCGAGGGCATCGCCCACCTCGAACGCGGCGGCTCACCCGACGACGGCGACTTCTCGGCCGCGCTCGCCCTCGGTGCCGACCGGGCGGCCCAGGGCGTGTCCATGGCCGGTCTGCTGCGCGGTGTGCACGCCGGGCGCACCGAGCTGATCCGCGCGGCCGTGGAGCTCGCGCGGTCGATGGGCGTCGACGACGGCACGATCCTCGACTTCATGATCGGCCTCGACCACTACGTCGGGGCGGTCGAACGGCACATCGTCAGCGGCTACCACACCGCCGAGCTCCAGCTCGCCCGCACGGCCCGCGACCTCAACGCCCAGGTGCTGCGCCGGCTGCTCGTGTCCGGCGAGTTCCCGGACGCCTCGGAACTGGCCCGCGCCGGGCTGCGTGCCGACGGGCGCTACCACTGCGTCGTGTCCGGGGTGACCGATCCCAGCCACGCGCGGACGCTGGAACAACGCCTGCACACCTCCGGGGGCGTCTACGGGCTGGTCGAAGGACGGCTGGCCGGACTGACGCACGTGCCGCCGGTCTCGTCGGACGACCTCCTCGTCGTGTCGCCCGCCACGGTCCTCAAGTCGTTGCGCGCCCTGTACTCGCTCTGCGCGAAGGCGCTGGTGGTCGCGTCGGGCGGGGGAGTGCGCATGCTGACCGACCTCGCCGGTGAGACCGCTCTCGCGGCGTTCCCGGCACTGGCGGGCGTGCTCGCGGACTCGCTGCTCGGCCAGCTCGACCCGAAGAGCTCGTTCCACCACGAGATGGTGGCGACCGCGCTGTGCTACCTCGACCACGGCGGCCGGCTCGGCGCGACGGCCGCGGCGCTGCACATCCACACCAACACCGTCCGGTACCGGCTCGACCGGCTCGTGGAGCTGACCGGCGTCGACCTCGGCGACACCCCGGACGCGGCGCGCTCGCACGTGCTGACCGCGCTGCACACCTGGTGGGCGCTGCGGTCGTGGACCGACCGCGGCGCCCGCTGAGGTGCCTCGCAGGCGGTGGGTGTCCGTGCGGTGCGACAGGGAACGGTCCACTCCCGGCCGCGGACTCCGAAAGCCAGAGTTGATCAACTCCGAACAGCCGATTGCGAGCGTTGCCACCACCGATAGAGTTGATCTATGGCAGCACGGAAGCACATCTTGGTGCTGTTGACCCTGCTCACCGCCGCCTGCACGGCGAAGCAGGACGGAAAGCCCGTTCCCGCGGCGCAGAGCTCGTCCCCGGTCTCCGACAAGGCGCGGTCCACAAAGGTGAGTGCCGTTGTGGACGGCCGCACCGTCGACCTCGCCGACGGCACGCGGGTCCGCATCTCGTTCCTCGCCGAGTCGCCCGCGTGCGCCGCGGCCGCGGCTCGCGAGTTCGCCGTGAAGACGTTGCAGGGCAAGGACGTGAGCGCTACCAGCGTGCGGCGGGGCGAGATCTCGCTCGCGCTGCCGGACGGCACCGACTACGCGCTCGCGGCGGTCCGGGCGGGAGCGCTGCGCGCCGAGGGGGCCGACGGCGGCCCGTTGACCGAGGCGGAGTCCCAGGCCTCCCAGGCGAAACTCGGCCTGTGGGGGCCCGCCTGCGTCTCGGCGCCGCCCAGCGTCCCGCCGCCCTCACCGTCGTGCGTGGTCGTCTACCGGATCGGCAGCCAGTGGCCCGGCGCGTTCCAGGCCGAGGTGACCGTGCGCAACGCGAGCGACGTGCTGATCAACGGGTGGACGCTGCGCTGGCGGTTCGCCGACGGACAGACCGTGTCGCAGATGTGGAACGCCACCGCGGCGCAGTCGGGTGCGGAGGTGAGCGTGACCAACGCCGACTACGCGGCGCTGATCGTCGCCAACGGTTCGGTGTCGATCGGGTTCAACGGCGCGGTCTCGGGCCCCAACTCGGTGCCGGAGTCGTTCACGCTGAACGGCGCGCCCTGCGCGACCGGCTGACCCGCGACCGGTTTCCGGTGGGTGGAAGCCCCCGGTCGACGCGGGGGCGGTCCCGTCCCTACCGTCCGGACGTGTGACGAGCAGCCAGCACGAGATCAGCGACGAGATCGCGAGGATCCACGCGCAGGCGCCGGGAGGCGCGCCGCTGCTGGACTTCGCTCCCTACCGCAGCACGCTGCTGCGTCACCCCACCAAGGACCTCCAGCTCGTCGACCCCGAGGGCGCCGAGCTGGTGGCCCCGGTGTTCGGCCACTCCGACGTGGACCCGGTCGAGGCCGACCTGACCGTCCAGCGCGGCGGTGAGCCGATCGGCGAGCGCATCCGCGTGCACGGCCGGGTCCTCGACGGCGACGGGCGGCCGGTGCGCCGCCAGCTCGTCGAGATCTGGCAGGCCAACGCCGCCGGCCGCTACTCCCACCAGGGCGACCAGCACCCGGCACCGCTCGACCCGCACTTCACCGGCGTCGGCCGGTGCCTCACCGACGACGACGGCCGGTACTCGTTCACCTCGATCAGGCCGGGCCCCTACCCGTGGCGCAACCACCACAACGCCTGGCGGCCCGCGCACATCCACTTCTCGCTGTTCGGCACGGACTTCACCCAGCGCCTGATCACCCAGATGTACTTCCCCGGCGACCAGCTGCTGGCGCTGGACCCGATCGCCCAGTCGATCACCGACCCCGCCGCGCTGGCGCGGCTGGTCGCCTCCTACGACCACTCGCGGTCCGAGCACGAGTGGCTGCTCGGCTACCGCTGGGACATCGTGCTGACCGGCAGCCACGCGACCTACCTGGAGCCCACCGATGACTGAGGCCACCCCCGGCCAGACCGTCGGCCCGTTCTTCCACCACGCGCTCGCGTTCCCCGGCGACTGCGAGCTGGTGCCGTTCGGCTCGGCCGGGTCGGTGGTGCTGCACGGCCACGTCCTCGACGGCGCCGGTGCCCCCGTGCCGGACGCGATGATCGAGATCCGCCAGGCCGACGCCTCCGGTGCAATGCCGCGGGCGGGCGGGTCGCTGCGGCGGCGCGGCGCCGGGTTCACCGGCTGGGGCCGGTCCTGCACCGACGCCGCCGGACGCTACTGGTTCAGCACCGTCGAGCCGGGCCTGCCGTTCTTCGCGGTGACCGTGTTCGCCCGCGGCCTGCTCGACCGGTTGTTCACGCGCATCTACCTGCCGGGCGCCGCCGGGGCGGTCGACGGGCTGGTGGCCTCGCGCGAGGACGACGGCCGGCTGCGGTTCGACGTCCACCTGCAGGGGCCGTCCGAGACGGTGTTCCTCCGGTACCCGCGGACGTGACCGTGCTGCCCGGTTCCCAGCGCGCCGCCGGTCTCGTCGACGACGCGGCCCTCGTGCGCGCCCTGGTCGAGGTGGAGGTGGCCTGGGCGCGCGTGCTCGGGTCCCCGATCTCGGTCTCGGTGCCGGAGCTCGACCCCGCCGAGGTCGAGGCCGCCGGCAACCCGGTCCTGCCGCTGGTGTCCGCGTTGCGCGCGCAGGTGTCCGTCCCGATCCACACCGGACTGACCAGCCAGGACGTGCTCGACTCCGCGTTCATGCTGCTGGCGCGCGAGGTGGTGGCGCGCGTGTCGGCGGATCTGGACCGGGTGGCGGCCGCGCTGGCGGCGCTGGCGGCGGAGCACCGGTCGTCGGTGATGGCGGGGCGGACGCTGACGCAGTTCGCCGTGCCGATCACGTTCGGGCTCAAGGCCGCCCGGTGGCTCGTGGGCGTGCTGGACTCGCTGGACGAGCTCGGCCGCCTGGTGCTGCCGGTGCAGTGCGGGGGTGCCGCGGGCACGCTGTCGCGGGCCGGTGCCGAACCGCTGGAGGCGGCCCGGTCGTTCGCCCGGCACCTGGGGCTGGCGCCGTCGATGCCCTGGCACACCTACCGGGCGCCCGTGACGCGGCTGGGTGACGCGCTGGTGCGGGTGTGCGACGTGCTCGGGGTGCTCGCCGGGGACGTGCTGACGCTGGGGCGGCCGGAGATCGGCGAGGTGTCCGAGGGCGCGGTCGCCGGGCGGGGCGGGTCGTCGACGATGCCGCACAAGCGCAACCCGGTGCTGTCGGTGCTGGTGAACTCCGCGGCGTTGCAGGCCCCGCAGCTGGGGGCGCAGCTGCACCTCTGCGCCGCGAGGGCCGTGGACGAGCGGCCCGACGGGGCCTGGCACGCGGAGTGGCCCGCGTTGCGGTCGTTGCTGGAGCTGGCGGTGGTGGCCTCGGCGCAGGCGGCCGAGTTGGTGGAGGGGCTCGAGGTGCACGCGGACGTGATGTCCCGGCGGGCCTCGGGTGCGGCTGCGGAGTTGCTGGCCGAGGCCGGCGGGGGAACGGACCCCCGCGGCTACCTCGGGGCGGCCGAGGCGTTCGTGGACGAGGCGCTGCTGCGGAATCGATCCCGACTGGGCCCCCTCCGGGGGGAGCGCGAAGCCCCCACTCCCATCGTCTCAAGGGGGTCTGACGAAAATGGCGCCTGAGCTCGGTCTGACCCGTCTTGCCGGGTCCGGGTCATCCGAACGGCTGACCGTCGTGGGCCCTTCCCTCGGCACGCCGGTCGCGTTGCTGTGGCGGGAGTGCGCCCAGGCCCTCGCCCGGGAGCTGGACAGCGAGGTCATCGGCTGGGATCTGCCCGGCCACGGCGCCAGTCCGCCCACCGCCGGCCCGTTCACCGTCCGGGACGTCGCCGGCGAACTCCAACGCCGCGTCACGGAGCTGGGCAGGGGCAGGCCCGCCGCCTACGCCGGGGTCTCGTTCGGCGGCGCGGTCGGGTTCGAGCTGGCGGCCGGGCACGGCGGACCGTTCGACGCGGTCGTGTGCATCGGTGCGGCGCGCCGGATCGGGCTGCCCGCGATGTGGCACGAGCGGGCCGCGCTGGTGCGGACGCGGGGGACTCCGGTCGTGGTCGAGGGGTCGGCGCAGCGGTGGTTCGCGCCGGGGTTCGCCGGGCGGCGGCCGCAGGTCGCCGGGGCGTTGCTCACGGCGCTGGCCGGCACCGACCGGGAGTCGTACGCCCGTGCCTGTGAGGCGCTGGCGGAGTTCGAGGGCGGGAGGTCCGCCACACCGGTCCGGGTGCTGGTCGGTGAGCACGACGTGGTGGTGCCGCCGGACGGGGCCGACCGGGTGCTGGCCGGGTGCGGGCACCTGCCGCCGGCGGAGGACCCGGTCGCGGTGGCGCGGGTGGTGGCCGAGGTGCTGGAGGAGATGCGGTGTCCTACGACGACGGCATGAAGGTGCGGCGCGAGGTGCTCGGTGACGCGCACGTCGACCGGGCGGCACCGGACGAGTTCACGCGCGACTTCCAGGAGTTCATCACCCGGTACGCGTGGGGCGAGGTGTGGACGCGGCCGGGGCTCGACCGGCGGACGCGCAGCGCGGTCACGCTCACGGCGCTCATCGCGCGCGGGCACTGGGACGAGCTGAAGCTGCACGTCGCCGCGGCGGTGCGCAACGGGCTCACCGAGGACGAGATCGGCGAGGTGATCCTGCAGAGCGCGATCTACTGCGGTGTGCCGTCGGCGAACCACGCGTTCGCGGTCGCGCGGCAGGTGCTGAAGGAGGGCGTGTGAACGTTCACAGCACCGCGCGGGAGGCCGTGGCGGACACGCCCGACGGCGCGACCGTCCTCATCGGGGGGTTCGGCGCCGCCGGGGAACCGGTGCAGCTGATCGAGGCGTTGCTCGACAGCGGGGCGGAGGAGCTGACCGTGGTCAGCAACAACGCCGGCGCCGGGGACGAGGGGATCGCGGCGCTCATCCGCGAGCGGCGGGTGGCGAAGGTCGTGTGCTCGTTCCCCCGGCAGGCCGACTCGCGGCACTTCGACGCCGCCTACCGGGCGGGGCGCATCGAGCTCGACCTGGTGCCGCAGGGCAACCTCGCCGAACGGATCCGCGCCGGCGGCGCCGGCATCGGGGCGTTCTTCACGCCCACCGGCTACGGCACGATGCTCGCCGAAGGCAAGGAAACGCGCGTGATCGACGGCAAGGGCTACGTGCTGGAGTACCCGATCAAGGGCGACGTCGCGCTCGTCAAGGCGCACCTGGCCGACGAGGTCGGCAACCTCGTGTACCGCAAGACCGCGCGCAACTTCGGGCCGATCATGGCCGCCGCGGCGATGACCACCGTGGTGCAGGTCGAGGAGTTCGGCAACATCGACCCCGAACACGTCGTCACGCCGGGCATCTACGTCGACCGCGTCGTCCACATCGGACGCGTCTCGTGATCGGCCGGACAGCGCTCGCGAAGCTCGTCGCGGCCGACATCCCCGCCGGGTCGTTCGTCAACCTCGGCATCGGGCAGCCCACCGAGGTCGCCGACCACCTCGCCCCGGACAGCGGGGTCGTGCTGCACACCGAGAACGGCATGCTCGGCATGGGACCGCAGGCGCACGGCGACGACATCGACCCCGACCTCCTCAACGCGGGCAAGGTCCCCGTCACCGAACTGCCCGGCGCCTCCTACTTCCACCACGCCGACTCGTTCGCGATGATGCGCGGCGGCCACCTCGACGTGTGCGTGCTCGGCGCGTACCAGGTGTCGGCGCGGGGCGACCTCGCCAACTGGCACAGCGGCGCGCCGGACGCCATCCCCGCCGTCGGCGGCGCGATGGACCTCGCCGTCGGCGCGAAGCAGGTGTTCGTGATGATGAAGATGCTGACCCGCGACGGGAAGCCCAAGCTGCTCCCCGAGTGCACGTACCCGCTCACCGGGCTGCGGTGCGTCAGCCGCGTCTACACCGACCTCGCGACGTTCCTGATCACCGGGACCGGCGTGGTGGTGCGCGACCTGCACGGCATCGGGTTCGACGAGCTCCAGGCACTGCTGGACGTCCCGCTCACGAAGGAGCCCTCATGACGCGCACCAGGGTCGGCATCGTCGGGGCGGGGCCCGCGGGCCTGATGCTCTCACACCTGTTGTCCCTCAACGGGATCGACAGCGTCGTGGTCGACCACCGGTCCCGGCGGGAGATCGAGAACACCGTCCGCGCCGGCATCCTGGAGGCCGACAGCGCGCGGCTGCTCGTCGACAGCGGCGTGTCCGACCGGGTGCTGCACGACGGGCACCCGCACGAGGGCATCGACCTGCGCTTCGGCGGCGAGAGCCACCGCGTCGACTTCCGGGCGCTCGTCGGCGAGCCGGTCTGGCTCTACCCGCAGACGGACGTGTTCGTGGACCTCGCGAACGCCCGTGAACGCGACCACGGCGACGTGCGGTTCGGCGTCAGCGACACCTCGGTCGACGTCACCGGGCCCGCGATCCGGTTCGTCGACGCCGACGGGCACCGGCAGGAGGTGCGCTGCGACCTGCTCGTCGGCGCGGACGGCTCGCGGTCGATCTGCCGCGCCGAGGTGCCCGAGGCCTTGCGGCGGCACAGTTCCCGCGAGTACCCCTTCGCCTGGTTCGGCATCATCACCGAGGCACCGCGCAGCGCCCCCGAGCTCGTCTACGCGCACTCGCCGCGCGGGTTCGCGTTGATCAGCCAGCGCACCGAGACCCACCAGCGCATGTACTTCCAGTGCTCCCCGGACGCCGACCCCGCCCGGTGGTCCGACGACCGGATCTGGGAGGAGCTCCAGGCGCGCGTCGCCGGCCCGGACGGGTTCGTGCTGAAGGAGGGGCCCATCACCGAGAAGACCGTGCTGCGGTTCCGGTCGTTCGTCGCGGAACCCCTGCGCCACGGCAGCCTGCTGCTCGCCGGCGACGCCGCCCACACCGTGCCGCCGACCGGCGCCAAGGGCCTCAACCTGGCACTGGCCGATGTGCGCGTGCTCAGCGAACTGGTCGAACGCGCGCTGCTCAAGAAAGACTCCGACGCGCTCGACGGCTACGGGCCCCGCGCGCTGGACCGCGTCTGGAAGGCGCAGCACTTCTCGTACTGGATGACGACGATGCTGCACGCCCTGCCCGGCGCGTCCGCCTTCGACGTGCAGCGGCAGCTCGGCGAGCTGCGGTCCGTCGTCGGGTCGGAGGCGGGGTCGAGGTTCCTCGCGGAGGGGTACACCGGCAGCTGGGGCCAGTCCCGCGGGTCGCGTCCGCGATAGCCGGGGGGCGCCGGGGACAGGCCCGCTCGAGCCGGGCTCGAGCGGGCTCGTCGAGACTGGCCCGATGGACATCGCGGCGCTGCGCCTCGGGAACGTCGGGCAGCTCGATTCGGCGGAGGACGTCGTCCGGTCGCTGGGAGCCGTGCAGGGCCAGGACTACGGGCAGTCGCTGTGGGCCATCGGCCTGCGCACCGCGTCCGGGCGGATCGCCGACGTCGAGAAGGCGTTGCAGGACGGCAGCATCGTCCGCACCTGGCTGCTGCGCGGGACGGTGCACTACGTGCCCGCCGAGGACGTCCGGTGGATGCTCGGCCTCTTCAGCGCGCGCTACCTCGCCCGCCAGACCCCCAAGGTGTGGCAGTACCACAACATGACGCCCGAGCTCATGTCGTTGGCGCGCAAGACGTTCGTCGACGCGCTCACCGGCGGCGGCTGCCTCACCCGGCGCGAGATGATCGACCTGATGGCCGATGTCGGCATCCCCGACGACCGGCAGCAGAGCTACTTCACGTTCCTCAACCTCGCCCAGGAGGGCGTGGTCGTGCCCGGACCGCCGCGCGGCAAGGAGCAGACCTTCGTGCTGCTCGACGAGTGGGCGCCCCACCAGCGCACGCTCGAGGGCGACGACGTGCTGGCCGAGCTGGCCACGCGGTACTTCGGCTCGCACGGCCCGGCGACCCTCGCGGACTTCGCGAACTGGTGCGGCATCGGCGTGCGGGAGGCCGCGCGCGGGTTCGAGGCGGTCAAGCCGTCGCTGGTGTGCGAGCGGTTCGACGGCAAGGAGTACTGGCTGCCGCCGGACCTGACGCCCGGCTCCGGCGCGTACCTGCTGCCCGCCTACGACGAGCTGGTGATCGGCTACAAGGACCGCGGCGCGTTCTTCACCCGCTACGACGAGATCCCGATCTCCACCTACAACGGCATGTTCTACGCGACGATCATCGAGGACGGGCAGATCGCCGGGCTGTGGCGGCGGGTCCTGAAGAAGACCTCGGTGGACGTGGAGCTGCAGCCCCTGCCGGGCTTCGACGCCGGGCGGCTGGCCGGGCACGTCGCGCGGTTCAGCGCGTTCCTCGGCCTGCCGGTGCGCGTCGTCGTGAAGGACCCGCCCGCGGCCGGGTCGTCGAAGGTCAGCTGGCGCTCCCGCACCTGAGGACCTCGACGGTCCCCGCCGCGTGACCGGGCGGCACGGCCGCCGGCGCGTCGGCGAGCGCCGCGCCACCGGACCGTCGATCGAGCGCACCTTCCGCACCACGTCGTCGTGCGGCCTGTGCGGCAAGGCGAGCCTCGACGCCATGCGCACCACCGCGAC
>NZ_JBHXCW010000095.1:0-27369 GCF_042725365.1 Lentzea sp. NPDC060358
GGCCCGCAGCTGCTCGCGGCCGTCGTCGGTGATCTTCTCCGGGCCCCACGGCGGCATCCACACCCAGTTGATGCGGAAGTCCGACACGAGGCCGCCACCCGTGCCGCCGGTCAGGGCAGCGCGGGTCTGGTCCTCGATGACGTCGGTCAGCGGGCAGGCCGCCGACGTGAGCGTCATGTCGATGGTGGCGACGTTCTTGTCGTCGATGTGGATGTCGTAGACCAGGCCGAGGTCCACGACGTTGATGCCGAGCTCGGGGTCCACGACGTCGCGCATGGCTTCTTCCACGTCGTCCAGTGCGGCGACGTCAGCTTTGGGCTCGAAGACCGGCATGCCTTCGGCTCCCCGGACCACGTCTTCGGTGCTCATGCTGCTCCCTGGCTTCGTGCGACTGCGTCCTTGAACGCCATCCAGCCCAGCAGCGCGCACTTCACGCGCGCCGGGTACTTCGCGACACCGGCGAAGGCGATGCCGTCCTCCAGCACGTCCTCGTCCGGCTCGATCTGGCCGCGGCCCTGCATCAGCTCGACGAACGCGTCCAGCTTCTCGAAGGCCTCGCCCACGGGCTTGCCCACGACGAGGTCGGTCAGCACCGACGTCGAGGCCTGGCTGATCGAACAGCCCTGGCCGTCGTAGGAGACGTCGGAGACGATCTCGCCGTCGAGCTTGACCCGCAGCGTCACCTCGTCGCCGCAGGTCGGGTTGACCTGGAACGACTCGGCGTCGTACGGGTCGCGCAGGCCCCGGCCGTGCGGGTTCTTGTAATGGTCCAGGATGATCTCCTGGTACATCTGCTGGAGCTGCATCTCAGGCCACCCCGAAGAACTTCTGCGCTTCGCGGACGCCGTCGACCAGTGCGTCGACCTCGTCCAGCGTGTTGTACAGGTAGAACGACGCGCGCACCGACGACTGCGCTTTCAGGCAGCGGTGCAGCGGCCACGCGCAGTGGTGCCCGACGCGCACGGCGATGCCCAGGCTGTCGAGCACCTGGCCGGCGTCGTGCGGGTGGACGCCCTCGATCTCGAACGGCACGGCGCCACCGCGCTGCACGGCGTCGGACGGGCCGAGCAGGCGGACGCCCCGGACGGCCGACAGGCCTTCCAGCGCCGCCGCGGTCAGCTGGTGCTCGTGCGCGTGGATCCGCTCCATGCCGACGACGCGGAGGTAGTCGACCGCGGCGCCGAGGCCCACGGCCTGCGACGTCATCGGCGACCCCGCCTCGAAGCGCTGCGGCGGCGGGGCGAACGTCGAGCCCTCCATCTTCACCAGCTCGATCATCGAGCCGCCGGTGATGAAGGGGGGCAACGCTTCCAGCAGCTCGCGCCGTCCGTAGAGGACACCGATGCCGGACGGGCCGAGCATCTTGTGGCCGGAGAACGACGCGAAGTCGACGCCCAGCGCGTGGAAGTCGACCGGGCCGTGCGGGACGGACTGGCACGCGTCCAGCACCGTCAGCGCGCCGACCTTCTGAGCCGCCGCGACGAGCACGTCGACGGGGTTGATCACGCCGGTCACGTTGGACTGGTGCGTGAACGCGACGACCTTGGTGCGCGGCGTGATCACGCCGTCCACATCGGACAGGTCGAGTCGGCCGTCGCCGTCGAGCTCGAACCACTTCAGCGTGGCACCGGTCCGGGCGGCGAGCTGCTGCCACGGAACGAGGTTCGCGTGGTGCTCCATCTCGGTCACGACGATCTCGTCGCCGGGGCCGACCACGAAGCGCTTCGCCTCGGGGCCGGACGTGGCGGCGTTGCCCATCGCGTACGCCACGAGGTTGAAGCCCTCGGTGGCGTTCTTGGTGAACACCAGCTCGCCGAAGTCGGCGCCGACGAAGTCCGCGATGCGCTGACGCGCACCCTCGTACTCGTCGGTCGCTTCCTCCGCCAGCTGGTGCGCACCGCGGTGCACAGCGGCGTTGTGCTGCTGCAGGAACGCCCTCTCGGCGTCCAGAACCTGCGTCGGGCGTTGCGAGGTGGCGCCGGAGTCCAGGTAGACCAGGCGCTTCCCGTCACGAACGGTGCGAGACAGGATCGGGAAGTCCGCCCTCAGGGCGGTGACGTCCAGTGGTGCTGCGGTGGTGGTCACAGCGCCTCCTCTCAACCGCTACAACGCTAGGAAATGGCTGCGGCTTCCTTGGAACCCGTGTACTTCACGTAACCCTCGGACTCGAGCTGGTCGGCGAGCTCGCGGCCACCGGACTCGACGATCCGGCCGTTCGCGAAGACGTGCACGAAGTCCGGCTCGATGTACTTGAGGATCCGGGTGTAGTGCGTGATCAGCATGACGCCGACCTCACCGGAGGCCTTGTACCGGTTGACGCCCTCGGACACGACGCGCAGCGCGTCGACGTCGAGGCCCGAGTCGGTCTCGTCGAGGATCGCGACCTTCGGCTGGAGCAGACCCAGCTGCAGGATCTCGTGGCGCTTCTTCTCGCCACCGGAGAAGCCCTCGTTCACCGAGCGCTCGGCGAACGCCGGGTCGATGTCGAGCTCGGCCATGGCACCCTTGACCTCCTTCACCCAGTGGCGGAGGTTCGGGGCCTCGCCGCGGACGGCGGTGGCGGCGGTGCGCAGGAAGTTCGACATCGAGACGCCGGGGACCTCGACCGGGTACTGCATGGCGAGGAACAGGCCGGCGCGGGCGCGCTCGTCGACGGACATCTCGAGGACGTCCTCACCGTCGAGCGTGACGGTGCCCGAGGTGATCGTGTACTTCGGGTGCCCGGCGATCGCGTAGGACAACGTGGACTTGCCGGAGCCGTTGGGGCCCATGATGGCGTGCGTCTCGCCGGCCTTGATCGTCAGGTCGACGCCCTTGAGGATCTCCTTGGGAGCGTCCTCGCTGACGACCGAGACGTGCAGGTCCTTGATCTCAAGGGTGGCCATGACTGCTGAATCTCCTGGTGGTCTGGCTAAGTCAGTTCGTGGTGACGGTGACGTCGACGAACACGTCGCCGTCACGGATGTCGACGGCGTAGACGTCGACCGGTTCGCTGGCGGGCGGCGACGAGGGCTTGCCGGTCTGCAGGTCGAAGCACGACCCGTGCAGCCAGCACTCGATCCCCTTGCGGGTGACCTCGCCCTCGCTCAACGACACCGCGGCGTGCGAGCACAGATCCGCGAGTGCGTGCACCCGCTCGCCGTCGCGCACCAGGACGACGTCGACGTCGTCCACGGTGGCCGCCAACGGCTTGCGGTTGTCCAGTTCGGACAGTGCACACACCTTGATCACGCGCCGACCGCCTCGAGCTCTGCCTCGATGGCGGCCTCGAGGCGCTCGCGCACCTCGGGGACGGCGATCTTCGCGATGAGCTCCTGGAAGAAGCCGCGCACGACGAGCCGCCGCGCCTGGTCCTCCGGGATGCCGCGCGCCTGCAGGTAGAAGAGCTGCTCGTCGTCGAACCGGCCGGTGGCGCTGGCGTGGCCCGCGCCCTCGATCTCGCCGGTCTCGATCTCCAGGTTCGGGACCGAGTCGGCGCGCGCGCCGTCGGTGAGCACCAGGTTGCGGTTGAGCTCGAAGGTCTCGGTGCCCTCGGCCGCCACGCGGATCAGCACGTCGCCGATCCACACGGTGTGCGCGCCCTCGCCCTGCAGCGCGCCCTTGTAGACCACGTTGCTGCGGCAGTTGGGCTGCGAGTGGTCGATGAACGGGCGGTGCTCCTGGTGCTGGCCGGCATCCGCGAAGTACAGGCCGAACAGCTCCGCGTCACCACCCCTGCCCGCGTACTGCACGACCGGCGTGATGCGGACGGCGTCGCCGCCCAGCGTCACCACGGTGTGCTTGATCGACGCGTCGCGCCCGAGCTTCACGTGGTGCTGCGAGACGTGCACCGCGTCGTCGGCCCAGTCGTGGATCGCGATCACCTGGAGGTGCGCGCCGTCCGCGACGACGAACTCGACGTTCTCGGCGTAGGCGCCGGAGCCGCGGTAGTCGACGACCACCGTGCCCTCGGCGAACTGCGCGGCCTTGACCAGCAGGTGGCCGTAGGCGACCTGCCCGGAGCCCGCACCCGTGATCGTCACGGTCGTGGGCTCGGACTTCGCGTCGCCGGGCAGCGTCACGACGGTGGCCTGCTCGAAGGACGTGTACGCCTGCGCCGCGATGCGGTCGCCGGGGACGCCGGCCTTGCCGAGGCGGTCGTCGTCACGACCGACCGTCTCGACGGTGACACCGGCGGCGGCGTTCACCTCGACGGCAGCGGAACCCGTTGCCGCAGCGCCGGAGTGCAGACCGGCCAGACGCTTGAGAGGGGTGAAGCGCCAGATCTCCTCACGGCCGCCCGGGACCTCGAACGCGTCCACGTCGTAGGACGTGAAGTGCTCCGCGCGCGAGGCGACCGGGACGACGGCACCGTGGGAGTGAGGTTGAGTCGACAGGGCGGCCATGTCAGCCGACGGCCCCTTCCATCTGCAGTTCGATCAGGCGGTTCAGCTCGAGGGCGTACTCCATGGGGAGCTCGCGCGCGATGGGCTCGACGAACCCGCGCACGATCATCGCCATGGCCTCGTCCTCGTTCAGGCCGCGCGACATCAGGTAGAACAGCTGGTCCTCGGAGACCTTCGAGACCGTGGCCTCGTGGCCCATCGCGACGTCGTCCTCGCGGACGTCGACGTAGGGGTAGGTGTCCGAGCGGCTGATGGTGTCGACCAGCAGCGCGTCGCACTTCACCGTGGACTTCGAGTGGTGCGCCCGCTTGTTGACCTGGACCAGGCCGCGGTAGGACGTGCGGCCACCGCCGCGCGCCACCGACTTCGACACGATGGTCGAGGAGGTGTGCGGGGCCATGTGGACCATCTTGGCGCCGGCGTCCTGGTGCTGGCCCTCGCCCGCGAACGCGATCGAGAGGACCTCGCCCTTGGCGTGCTCGCCCATCAGGAAGACGGCCGGGTACTTCATGGTCACCTTGGAGCCGATGTTGCCGTCGACCCACTCCATGGTCGCGCCCTCTTCGGCCTTGGCGCGCTTGGTGACCAGGTTGTAGACGTTGTTCGACCAGTTCTGGATCGTCGTGTAGCGGCAGCGGCCGCCCTTCTTCACGATGATCTCGACGACGGCCGAGTGCAGCGAGTCCGAGGAGTAGATCGGCGCCGTGCAGCCCTCGACGTAGTGCACGTAGGCACCCTCGTCGACGATGATCAGCGTGCGCTCGAACTGGCCCATGTTCTCGGTGTTGATCCGGAAGTAGGCCTGCAGCGGGATGTCCACGTGCACGCCCTTGGGGACGTAGATGAACGACCCGCCGGACCACGTCGCGGCGTTCAGCGCGGAGAACTTGTTGTCACCCGCGGGGATGACCGAGCCGAAGTACTCCTTGAAGAGCTCCGGCTGCTCCTTCAGGGCGGTGTCCGTGTCGAGGAAGAGGACGCCCTGCTGCTCCAGGTCCTCGCGGATCTGGTGGTAGACGACCTCGGACTCGTACTGGGCGGCGACACCGGCCACGAGGCGCTGCTTCTCCGCCTCGGGGATGCCCAGCTTGTCGTAGGTGTTCTTGATGTCCTCGGGCAGGTCCTCCCAGCTGGTGGCCTGCTTCTCCGTGGACCGCACGAAGTACTTGATCGAGTCGAAGTCGATCCCAGAGAGGTCAGCGCCCCAGCTCGGCATCGGCTTGAGGTCGAAGAGCTTCAGCGCCTTCAACCGGTACTCGAGCATCCACTCGGGCTCGCTCTTCTTCGCCGAGATGTCGCGGACGACATCCTCGCTGAGGCCTCGGCGAGCGCTCGCGCCGGCAGCGTCCGAGTCGGCCCAGCCGAACTCGTAGTTGCCGAGAGACGCGATGGTCTCTTCCTGCGTGAGCGGAGACTGCACCGTGGTGGGCGTGCGCTGCTCGGCAGCGGCAGTCATGCGGGCTCCCCTCCATCATCTGGGATCCGTTGAACGTTCGGGATGTGCGTCGTGCACACGGCGTGGCCGCTTGCGATCGTCGCGAGGCGCTGCACGTGGGTTCCGAGGAGGTTCGCGAACGTCTCCGTCTCGGTCTCGCACAGCTGGGGGAACTCAGCCGCCACGTGGGCGACCGGGCAGTGGTGCTGGCACAACTGCTCGCCCACACCGACGTGGCGTGCGGCCGCAGCGTAACCCTCCCTGGTCAGCGCGGCTGCGAGGGCCTTCGCCCGTTCGGCTGGCGTGGCCTGGGCCACGATCGCCGTCCGGTGGCGGTCCACGAGCGCGTCGACACGACTTCGCGCGAACGCCTTGACCGCTTCCTCGCCACCTGTCTGGGCGAGGAACCTGATCGCGGCGACCGCGAGGTCGTCGTAGGCGTGGCCGAACCGGGCACGTCCGGCGTCGGTCAGCAGGAAGAGCTTCGCGGGACGGCCGCGACCGCGCTGGGTCCGGCGGGGTGCGTCCCTCGTCGTCGCCTCGCCGTCCGCGAGCAGTGCGTCGATGTGTCGGCGCACAGCCGTGGGGCTGATGCCCAGTTCCTCGGCAACTGCTGCCGCGGTGACCGGGCCCTGCTCCAGAAGGAGCCTGGCGACAGCACGCCGAGTCTTGCCGTCGTGCTGCGGCACGGCGTCAAAGTGGGTCTCGGCGTTTTTCACAACACCAGTGTTGCGTATTTAGACCGAGGCCGCAAAGATCGCGGTCACAGGGTGACCTGACTCACGGCCGAGCACGGCTGGAGCGGGGCTCTGCGCCGTTCGGCGCACGGCTCCCGGCGGCGGACGGCGGGGTGCCCGGCCCCGGTGACCGCGGTCGATACCCTGCCACCATGCCCACGAACGGCGGAACCGCCACTCCGCAGAGCGACGCCCTGAACGGCAGGGAGCGCCGCCAGCTGGACATCGTCCGCCGCTGGGGCACGATCGGCGCTCTGCTGCTGACCGTGGGTTCACTCGGTGGTGGCGCCGCGCCCATCTACTCCCCCCTCTACGGGGTGCCCGTCCTCGGGCTCTTCTCGAGGATGCCCAGCGTGGCGATGGGGGTCGTCTGGACCGGCATCTTCATGATCGTGTCGGCCTGGCTGGCCCTGGGCAGGTTCGTGCGGCCGGGCCGGTCGCGGCTGGTGTCGCGCAGCCAGATGGACCGCACGCTGCTGATGTGGACCGTGCCGCTGGTCTTCTGCGTGCCGATGTTCTCCCGCGACGTGTACTCCTACCTCGCGCAGAGCGAGATCGCCGCGCGCGGCCAGGACCCGTACGAGCTGGGCCCGGCCACGGCGCTGGGCGTCGACCACGTGCTGACGCGCGGTGTGCCGAACATCTGGCGCGAGACGCCGGCGCCGTACGGCCCGCTGTTCCTCGCGTTCGGCAGGCTGACCGCCATGCTGACCGGCGACCACGTGGTGTCGGGCGTGTTCGTGCACCGGCTGCTGGTGCTGTGCGGCCTGGGGATGATCGTGTGGGCGCTCCCCCGCCTGGCCGCCCGCTTCGGCGTGCCGCCGGTGGGGGCGCTGTGGCTGGGCGCGCTGAACCCGCTGGTGCTGTTCCACATCGTCATCGGCGTGCACAACGACGGCCTCGCGCTCGGCCTGATGCTGGTGGGCCTGGAGCTCGCGATGCGGGGGCTGGAACCGCTGAGGTGGTCGTGGATCGCGCTGGGCTCCGGGGTGATCGTGTGCGGCGCGATGGTGAAGATCCCCGCGATGGCCGCGCTCGGGTTCCTCGGCGTGCTGGTGGCGCGCAAGCTGGGCGGACAGCTCAAGCACCTCGCGCTGGTGGCGGGGGTGATGGCGGTGCTGGCCGCGGTCGGGGTGGTGGTGATCTGTCTCGGCACCGGATTCGGCTTCGGCTGGCTCGAGACCCTGAACGTCGCCTCGACGGTGAAGTCGTGGATGTCGCCGCCGACGGCGCTGGGCTTCCTGGGCGCGGGCACCGGCATCCTGCTGGGCCTGGGCAACCACACCGAGGCGATGATCTCGCTGACCCGCCTGATCGGGCAGGGCATCTCGGTCGTCATCACCGTGGCGCTGCTGTGGCGCAGCTTCAAGGGCCGGATCAAGGCGATGAACGGCCTGGGTGCGGCGCTGGGCGCGATCCTGGTGCTCGGGCCGGTCCTGCAGCCCTGGTACGTGCTGTGGGCGGCGCTGCCGCTGGCCACCGCCGTGGTGGGGCCGAAGTTCCGGATGTTCGCGATGGTGACCTCGGCGGTGATCGCGGTGATCCTGCCGCCCACCGGGTCGGCTTTCGACGGGCGCGCCTACACGGTCCCGCAGGCCGTGGCGGGTGCGGTGATCACGTTCGCGGTGTGCGTGCTGATCGCGCGCAAGCGGGTGGGACCGTTCCTGAAGTCCGACACGGCGGCGTAGCAAGCATCCAAGCGACGCCGAAGGCGAGCCGTCTTCTCCTTGCGCCGACCAGAGCCGGTGGGCCCACCCGCGGTGTGGCGATCGGGGCTCGACTTCGGGTGCGAGGTGCTACCACTCGTGGCTTGGCAGAGGTGCACGACCACGCCGGCCCCCCGTCGCCGGGTGACCGCACGCAGCGCGGTGCGAGGCGAGCGGAAATCCCCGAAGCCCCGATTCGGGTGAGTAACCGCATCTGCCCGGCGGACGAGTACTCCTAGGTACAGGGAGAAGATCGACGCCGGGGGGTGTGGCATGTCCGAGCAGTCCATGTCGCGGGAAGAGGTCCGGTTCGCCGTGGTGCTCAACGGCGGCGTGAGCCTCGCGGTCTGGATGGGCGGCGTCGTGCTCGAGCTCGACCGCCTGACCAGGCCGGGCAGCACCTACCAGCCGCTGCTCGACCTCGTCGGGTGCACGGCGCGGGCCGACGTCATCGCCGGTACGTCGGCCGGGGGCATCAACGGGGCGGCGCTCGCGTTGTCCCAGGTCAACAAGAAGGCCGACCTCAGCCGGCTGCGGGACCTGTGGGCCGAGCAGGGGCGGATGGAGCAGCTGCTGCGCACGCCGTTCCGCGGGCAGCCGGCGAGCCTGCTCAAGGGGGACGAGTTCTTCTACCCGCGGCTGCAGGAGGCGCTGGCCCGGCTCACCACCGACTTCGAGCCGACCGAGGCCTGCGAGCGGCCGATCGACCTGCGCATCACGACCACCCTGCTGGGTGGTGTTCCGGCGATCACCTACGACGACCTCGGGCAGCCGCTCACGCAGTCGGTGCACCAGGGGTCGTTCTCGTTCCGGCGCGACCCCTACGACTGGGTCAGCGAGGACGCGCGGGACGACTTCGCGGGTGCGGCGCTGCCCGGCCGGGTCCAGCAGCTCGCCCTGGCCGCGCGCAGCAGTGCGAGCTTCCCGTTCGCGTTCGAGCCGAGCTTCATCCCCGTCGGCGGGCAGGGCGGGCCCGGCCGGCCCGACATGGGTGACGTGGCGAGCTGGGCCGACGGGCACGACCGCAGCCGGTTCGCCGTCGACGGCGGGGTGCTGGTCAACACGCCGACGCGCGAGGCGCTCGAGGCCATCGACCGGATGCCCGCGGACGGGCCGGTGCGGCGGGTCATGCTGCTCGTCTTCCCGCACGCCGAGCCGCTGGGGTCGGAGCCGCCGGCCGACACGTCGGCGGCCGGGTTCACGACGGTCGCCTCCGGCGCCAAGCTGCTCGGCGCGATGTCCGGGCAGGCCAACCGCACCTACGTCGAGAAGATCGAGGAGCACAACCGGCGCGCCGCCTCCAGCCGGGGCGGGCGGATGGCGTTGCTCGAACGGCTGCACGCGGGCGGCGAGAACGTCGTCGACGAGGTGTACTCGCTGGCGGACAAGCTCTTCGGCCACTACGAGGACGTCGAGATCCGGCTGGCCGCGCGCCAGGCGACCGCGCAGCAGTTCGCGCTGCCGGACGGCAACCCGGCCAACTGGTCGTTCGAACGGGCGCGCCGGGCCGCCGAGTCCGCGCAGCGCGCGTGGAAGAAGCAGCACGGCGTGCTGCCGTACGTGCCGGGCGTCCGGCTGCCGGCCGCGGTCTGCCGCGAGGACCTGGGCTGGGAGTGGGGCATCACGATGGCCGAACGCCTCGGCGCGTCGGCCCTCGACCTGCTCAAGCGGCTCGTCTGGGTCGCGCCGGACGGCAACGCCGACGCGATCGCGAAGTCGCGCCGCGAGCTGCACCAGGTCCGCGCCGAGCTGCGCCGGCTGCGCACCGAGCTGTTCGCGTGGGAACCGGCCGGCTGGCTCGGCGAGGGGTACTGGACCGGCCGGCTCGCGAGCTACCACGAGCAGATGGCCGACGGGCACCTCGGCCTCGAGGTGAAGGCGCAGGTCGCCGAGATCGGCCGGGTGGTCGGCGAGGCCGGGGAGGTGGTCGCGGGTCTCGACGAGCGGAGGCTCGAGCTCGGCGGCCTCCGGTGCTGGCACGCGCTGCTCGCCACACCGCCGACCGGCCAGGAGGCCGGGCTCGGCGACGGCGAGCGGTGCCTGAGCCGCCTGCTCGCGCTGGAGGTCGCGGGCACGTGCCTGTCCGACGACGCCTCGACGGGCCTGGACACGCCGGTCGAGCTGGTGCAGGTGTCGCTGCAGACGCGCAACGCGTTCGCGCACCAGTCCGTCACCGCCGACGACAAGGCGGGCGGTGCGTCGCTGTCGCGGTTCTCCGGGTTCCTCAAGCGGTCGTGGCGGGTCAACGACTGGATCTGGGGCCGCCTCGACGGCGCCACGATGCTGTGCCGGGTGCTGTTCGACCCGCGGCGGCTGCGCAGGATGGACCTGCTCGGGCGGCCGGAGGGCGACGACCGCATGCCGGAGGAACGCGCGAAAGCGGTCGTCGACCGGGTCGTGGCGGAGATGTTCGGGCCGGAGCTGCCGGTCCAGGTCGCCGACTGCGCCGTCGCGGCCGCGGAGGAGCTGGCCTGCATCTACCGGGCCGACGGCGAGCTGTCGCCGTCGTCGCTGAAGCTCGCCGAGCTGGCCGCGTGGGGCCTGCACTGGCGGATCATCTGCGAGGAGCTGCCCCGGCTGCGGGCGGCCGTCCTCGCCGACCGCGGCGACGGCGCGGACCGGCGGTCGCGCGGCGAGCTGTTCCTGGAGGAGCACGCGGACCTGTTGCGGCGCCTGGAAAACCCGCAGGAGCACACGGTCACGCTCGGCATGTCCGCGCTCAACGCCTTCGACCGCGCCGGGATCGGCCGCGAGCCGCTCACCCAGGAGGCGGCGTCGGACCAGATGATCCGCACGGCCGCGACCGCCGCCGCCGTCGCCGTCACGGTCGCCGACTCCGAACGGCTCGGGATCGCCGCGGTGCGCCCGGTGACGCGGGTGGTGCGCGGGGCCGCGCTGCTGCCGTACTGGACGATCACCGGGCTGACCCGCGGCGGGAACCTCGCGCAGTTCCTGGGACTGCTCGGGCTCGCGGTCGGCGGCGCGCTGGTCGTGATGGCGTTGTTCGGCCTGCTGCCCACGTGGGCGGCGGGTCCGGGTGGTGCGATCGGGGCCGCGTCGCTGCTCGCCGCGTTCGGGTACGCCGCGCTGCGCAGCGGCACGATGCTGCACGGGCTGGTCCTGCTCTCACCGGTGATCCCGCTGGCCGCCACCGCGGTCGACCGGTTGCCGGCGGACCGGGCACAGGTCACGACCGGCACGGTGACCGTCGCCGGGGTCGCGCTGGTGGTGACGGCGTTGCTGGTGCTGGGGTCGTTGCCCGCGCCGGTCCGCACCCCGCTCGCCGTGCTGGCCGACTTCACGCCGCTCGAGATCCTGAGGCGGCGCTGGAAGAAGGCGGCCGTCGTGCTGGGCGTCGCGGCGCTGGCGTGGGCCGTCTGGCGGTTCGAGCTGCTCCTGACGCCGTGGCTGGTGCTCCCCGCATCCGTCCTCTGTGGAGCGTTCGGTGTCCGGATGGCGTTGTCCGGCGGGAAGTCGCTGCAGCGCTGGCGCCGGGTCGAGGGCGTCTGGGGCGCGGAACGGGCCGAGCCGCCCGCCGCGGCGACCGCGGGCTGGGCCGTCGTCTACGGCGTCGGCTACCTCGTGCTGGCCGACGTGCTGCTGCTGATCGGGCCGTCCGGCTGGGGCTGGCGGGCGGTGATCGGCACCGCGCTGGTGTTCGGGCTGACGTTGCTGCTGGTCACGTCCTGGTACGTGCCCAGGACCGAGCGCCGCCGGATCCGCCGGCAACTCGTGGACGAGGCGATCCCGGCCGTCTACCCGCCGGACCGCCCCGTCGCGGACGTGCTGCGCGAACGGCTGGAGGGCCACGCGTCGCTCTACCGGTTCCTGGTGACCGGGGACGGCGAGCACCCGGCGCAGCTCACCCTGTCCCCCGCCGGACTGGTTGTCGCGCAACGAATTGAGACGAAGCTGCGACCCGCCTCCATCCCCAGTGGACCCGCTGTAGGTTGACCCGATGAGGGCCGACGCCACGCGCAACGTCGAAGCGGTGCTGCGCGCCGCCGCTCGGGTGTTCTCGACGGACCCCCTCGCGCGGATCGCCGACGTCGCCGCGGCCGCGGGCGTGGACAAGCGGACCGTCTACCGGCGCTTCGAGTCGCGCGAGGAACTGCTGCTGGCGGTCTACCGCGCGCGGCTCGACCGCCTCGCGGCGCTGATCGAGACGACGTTCGACGACCGGCCGGTGCGCGACGCGCTGCTGGCGTTCGCCGAAGGCGGCATCCGGCTCAGCCGCGACTGGCCCGTCGACATCCGCGCGGTGACCGACCCGGCGGTGCGGCAGCGGCGCGAGGAGCTCGACGCGCGGATGGACGACTTCCTGCGCCGCGCCGAGCAGGCGGGCGTGCTCTCGCCCGGCATGCCGCGCGGCTGGTCGTTGCGGGTGCTGCAGACCCAGCTGCACACCGTGGCGCAGGAGATGCCGGGGCTTCCGCCCGTGGTGGCGGCGCAGCTCGTCGTCGAGACGTTCCTGCACGGCGTCGGCGTGTGACCCAGGCCATGCCCTTCGTGGGCATTTCCAGGCCACCTCAGGCGTCTTAAGTGTCATATGGAGTGACACTTAGGGAGTGGACGATGACGAGGACATGGCTCATCACCGGGGCATCGCGCGGGTTCGGGCGCGCACTGGCCGCCGCGGCTCTCGAGGCCGGTGACCAGGTCGTCGCGACGGCACGGCGGCCCGAGCAGCTCGGCGACCTGGTGGCGGAGCACCCGGACCGGGCGCGAGCGGTCGCGCTGGACGTCACCGACCCGGCCGCGGCGGTCGCGGCCGTCGAACGGGCCGTGGCGGAGTTCGGTGCGCTCGACGTGGTCGTGAACAACGCCGGCTACGCCACCAGCGCGCCGATCGAGGAGATGAGCGACGCCGACTTCCGCGCCCAGGTCGAGGCGAACCTGTTCGGCGTCGTGAACGTGACCCGCGCGGCCCTGCCCGTGCTGCGGCGGCAGCGGTCCGGCACGTTCGTGCAGTTCTCGTCGGTCGGCGGCCGCGCGGGCGGCACCCCGGGCATGGGCGCCTACCAGACGGCGAAGTTCGCGGTGGAGGGCTTCTCGGAGGTGCTGGCGAACGAGGTGGCGCCGTTCGGCGTGCGGGTGGTGATCGTCGAGCCGGGCGCGTTCCGCACGGACTGGCAGGGCTCGTCGATGGTCCGCCACGAGACCGGGCCGCACTACGAGGAGACCGTGGGCGCGATCAACCGGTTCCGCGACGAGACCGACGGCGTGCAGCCGGGCGACCCGGCCCGTGGTGCGCGGGTGGTCCTCGACGTGGTGGCGTCCGACGACCCGCCGCGCCGGCTCGTGCTGGGCGCCGCGGCCGTGGAGCACGTGCTGGCGGCGGAGGCGAAGCGGAGCGCGGAGACGCGGGAGTGGGCGGCGGTGAGCGCGTCGGCCGACTTCCCCTCCGGCCAGAGCTGACGACCCGTGAGACGCGCGGGACGTGCCGCCGGCCCGGCCGCCCCTGCGCGACCGGGCCGACGCCCCTCCCGACCCGGAACTCCCCTCCGGGCCCCGGCCCTCAGGCCGCCAGCGCGATCACCGGCACCGTGCGGCCCATCGCCCGCGCGTAGAGCCCCTCGAACCGCTCCAGCGTCGCCGCCAGCGCGTGGTGCGAGATGATCTCGCTGCTCGCCGCGCCCATCCGGGCCCGCATCGGCGCGTCGTGCACGAGCGTGTGCAGGCGCTGGGCCAGCTGGTTCACGTCGCCGGGCTCGAACAGCCAGCCGTTGCGGCCGGGGTGCACGAGGTGCGGCAGGGCCATGGCGTTCGCGGCGATCACCGGCTTGCCCGCGGCCATCGCCTCCATCGTCGCGAGGCTCTGCAGCTCGGCGACGCCGGGCATGACGAACAGGTCGCAGCGGGCGTAGGCGTCGAGCAGCTGGTCCTCGGACACGAAGCCGTGGAACCGCACCCGGTCGGTGATGCCGAGGTCGCGGGCCAGCAGCTCCCACTCGGCCCTGCAGGTGCCGTCGCCGACGATCTCGCCGAACGCGCCGGGCACGCGGGCCAGGGCGCGCAGGAACTCGTCGACGCGCTTCTCCTCGTCGAGACGGCCGACGAACAGCGCCGTCGGGCGGTCGTTGTGCGTCACCGAACGCTGGTAGCGCGCGATGTCGATGCCGCACGACACCGGGACGGCGCGTTCGGGGAAACCGCTGTCGTGCAGCAACTGCACGGCGCGCGGGGTCGGCGCGGTGACGATGTCGGCCTTGCCGAACACGCGGGCCAGGTCGCGGTAGGCCCACTTGCGGGACAGGCCCTGCAGGAACGCCGGCACGTGCGCGTGGCTGAACAGGTTCTCCGGCATGAAGTGGTTCGTCGCGAGCGTCGGGATGCCCTGCGCCACCGCGGAGTTCAGCACGAACCGGCCGACCACGAAGTGCGCCTGCACGTGCACGACGTCCGGCGCGAGCGACTTGACCAGCTCGTCGGCCTCCTTCGCCGCCTGCCACGGCAGGCAGAAGCGGAAGTCGGGGTAGAACGGCAGCCGGTGCGAGCGCAGCCGGTGCACCGTGACGCCCTCGATCTCCGTCGCCCTGGGCGAGTCCGGGGCGATGACGTGCACGTCGTGGCCGACGCTCGCCAGACCGACGGCCAGGCGCTGGGCGAAGCGCGCGGCGCCGTTGACGTCCGGCGGGAACGTGTCGGCGGCGATGACCACGCGCAGCGCGCTGGAGGTGTTCACGGGGAGCTCCGTTCGAATGAGGACACGCGGTTGACGAGCGAGTGCGAACACGCCGCTGACGGCGGCGAGCGCGCAGGCGACCAGTGCCGCGCCGGTCCACGGGGACAGGTGCGCGGCTTCGCCGAGCAGGAAGGCACCGAGGCCGACCGCGACCAGTGGGTCCACCACGGTCAGGCAGGCGACGGCGAGATGAGGGGGCCCACCGGCGTAGGCGTGCTGGACGAGCCAGCCGCCGACGGCGAGCGAGAGCGCGATGCCGAGCACGGACGCTATGTGCGACAGCCCGAAACCGCCTTGCTGCACCGACTGCGAGACGGCGCGCATCAGCACGGACACGTACCCGTACGCCACGCCACCAGCCGATGCGAACGCCACGGCACGGATGCGCGCGTTCGTCGTGAGGGCCGCGATGACACCTGGAACGGCGATCGCGCCGAGGGTGAACAGTCCGGCCGTGAGTTCGAGGTCGGGTGCGACCTGGGTCGCGGTGGCGCTGCCGGAGGCGAGGGACACGAACGCGCCCACGCCCACCGTGGTGATCAGGATCGCCGGCAGCTCGCGGAACCGGCGGTCGAGCAGCGCGGTCAGGCCGATCGCGAGCACCCCGATCGGCTGCACGACGGTCAGCGGCGCCATGCCGAGCGCGGCGGCGTGCACCCCCGAACCGGCGACGAGCAGCACGAGCCCGCCGAGCCAGCGGGGTTCGCGCAGGACACCGGCGCGGGCACCGGTCTCGGCGACGGCGTCGTGCTGCAGGCGGGCCGCGAAGGCGAAGAACACGGCGCCGAGCACGGCGAGCGCGATGGCGAGCGGTGTCATGACGTGCGCCTCACCTGTAGTGCCGCGATGGCGAAAAGGAGTCCGTAAAGCGATGCGAACAAAACTCGTTCGGTCAGTCCGCGGGCCTCGAAACCGCCCGGCGAAACGTGGCTGACCAGAAATGCCGCGCTCGACACGCTCGCCGTTATTGCGATACCGAGCAGGGCAGGAAACTGCCGGGCGAGGAGCAGTCCGGCGGCCGGCAAAGCAACGAACATGACCGCGCCGGCGTACCGGTGGACGTAGCCGGACACGGAGGTCGGCGCTCCCGTCGGGTCGGTCGGGAAGATCGTCGACACGGTCAGCCCCGCCGACCAGATGCCGATCAACCACTGTGCTGACCTGCGTACACCTCGCAGGTTGACGGCCAGCGACACCGACACGGCCGCGAGGGAAAGAGACGTCGCCGCCAGGAAACCCGCGCCGCTGTCCACGAACACGTAATCGCTGACGACGTCGCTGATCGGGCTGAGCTGCCCTGCCGACACGACATGCAGGTAAAGAATCGGGACCAGTGAGAACACCAGTCCCCCGACCACCCATCTCCGTCTTTCCGCCCCCACCTCAAGCACGAGAAAAGTCTCTTGTGAGCGCGGTGATCAACCAATGGGGAACTCCCCCGAGCAAACCCTGAGGTGTCCCTGAGGTCCCGGGGTAGGGACAGCCCCACCTCGTCCGCCGCAGCCCCGAACGCGGCCCCGCCACCCAGCTGTGTGCGGCACGCCCCGACCGCCTAGGCTGCGGTGCTGTGAGCCCGAATCCCCAGCCTGCGGTGGAAGTGTCGGGGCTGGTCAAGAGGTACGGCTCGAAGACCGCCGTCGACGGCCTCGACCTCGTTCAGCAGCCCGGTACCGTCCTCGCCCTCCTCGGGCCGAACGGCGCGGGCAAGACGACGACCGTCGAGATCTGCGAGGGCTTCCGCAGGGCCGACGACGGCTCGGTGCGCGTGCTCGGTCTCGCGCCCGGTTCCGAGGAGCTGCGCCCGCGCATCGGCGTGATGCCGCAGGGCGGCGGCGGGTATCCCGGCATCCGCGCCGAGGAGATGCTGAACCTCGTGGCCGCGTGCGCGGCGAACCCGCTGGACCCGAAGTGGCTTATCGAGGTCCTGGGCCTCGGCGGCGCGGTGCGCACCCCGTACAAGAGGTTGTCGGGCGGCCAGCAGCAGCGGCTCTCGCTCGCGTGCGCGCTGATCGGCCGCCCCGAGCTCGTGTTCCTCGACGAGCCGACCGCGGGCATGGACCCGCAGGCGCGCCGGCTCGTGTGGGACCTCGTGGGCGCGTTGAAGGACGACGGCGTGTCCGTGCTCCTCACCACGCACCTCATGGACGAGGCCGAGGCGCTGGCCGACGACGTCGTGATCATCGACCAGGGCCGCGTCGTCGCGCAGGGCACGCCCGCCGAGCTGACCGCGAACCGCCCCGACGACCAGCAGCTGCGCTTCCGCGCGCGACCCGGCCTCGACACGTCGCTGCTGTCCGCGGCGCTGCCGGAGGGGCTGAAGGTGCGCGAGGCCGCCCGCGGCCAGTACGTCGTGGAGGGCCTGATCGACCCGCAGGTCGTCTCGACCGTCACGTCGTGGTGCGCGCAGCAGGGCGTGCTGGCCGAGGAGCTCACGGTGGCCAAGCGCAGCCTCGAAGACGTTTTCCTGGAGCTGACCGGCAGGGAGCTGCGCTCGTGACCACCTTCGCTCCCGGCACCTTCAAGCCCGCGCCCGGCCGCGGGTCGCTCGCGCGGATGCTCTTCGTGCACGCCCGCACCGAGGCGCTGCTGACGTTGCGCAACGGCGAGCAGATCCTGCTGACGGTGCTCATCCCGCTGGCGTTGCTCATCGCGCTGTCGCTGATGTCGGTGATCCCGATGCCGGAGCCGCGCGTCGGGTCCGCGACCGCCAGGGTCTTCGCGCTGGCGATCATCTCGAGCGCTTTCACCGGCCAGGCCATCGCACTGGGCTTCGACCGGCGCTACGGCGTGCTGAAGCGACTTTCGGCCTCCGCGCTGCCGCGGTGGCTGCTGGTCGCCGGACGGGTCTGCGGCGCGCTGGTCGTGGTCGCGGTCCAGATCGTGCTGCTGGCCGTGACCGCGTTGGTCCTGGGCTGGACGTTCCCGCTCGCCGGCCTGCCGTGGGTCGTGCTGCTGATCGTGCTGGGCACGCTGACGTTCGGCGCCCTGGGCGTGCTGCTCGGCGGCGCACTGCGGGCGGAGATCGTGCTGGCGCTGGCGAACATCATCTGGTTCGTGCTGCTGATGGTCGGCGGCGTGGCGCTGTCCGTGCCCGTCGGGTTCGTGCACCTGCTGCCGTCGGCTGCGCTGGCCGAGGCGCTGGAAACCTCTGTGGTGCACGGCACGGCGCCGGGTGTGGCGCCCGTCGCAGTGCTCGTGGCCTGGGGCGTTGTGGCCGGGGCACTGGCGACCCGGACGACTCGGCTGACCTGACCGCGCCTACCATCAAGGCGTGTCGAAGCTGACCGCCTTCCTCGTGTCCTGGCAGCGCGCGTTCGCGATTGCCGTCGTCATCGCGCAGGCCGGAATCGCGGTCACCGGGTCGATCGTCCGCGTGACCGGCTCGGGCCTCGGCTGCCCGACGTGGCCGCAGTGCGTCGAGGGCAGCGTCGTCCCGGTCGAGCACCCCGAGGTCGCCGCCCTGCACCAGTGGGTCGAGTTCGGCAACCGGACGCTCACCGGTGTCGTCGGCATCATCGCGGGCCTGTGCGTCCTGGCGGCGTGGTTCCACCTGCCGCGGCGCCGCCGGGTCCTGGTCCTCGCGCTCGTCCAGCTCGTCGGCGTGGCCGTGCAGGCGGTCGTCGGCGGCATCACGGTCCTCGCCGGCCTCGCCTGGTACACCGTGTCGATCCACTTCATGATCTCGATGGTCCTGGTGTGGATGGCCGTGCTGCTGGTGAGCTCGCTGTCCGAGGGCGACGGCCCCGCGCGGCTGAAGGTGCCGGCGCCGCTGGTGAAGCTCCAGGTCGTCATGGCCGCCGTGCTGGGCGCGCTGCTGCTCGCGGGCACGTGGGTCACGGCCGCCGGCCCGCACGCCGGTGACGCCTCGACCCCGCGCCTGGACGTGGAGGTCGCGACGCTCGCCCAGATCCACGCGGACCTGCTGTTCCTGTTCCTGGGCCTGCTGATCGCCGTCGGCTTCTTCACCCGCACCCGCACGTACTGGACGCTCGTCGGCGTCGTGCTCGCCCAGGGCGCGCTCGGCATGGTCCAGTACTGGACGGGCGTGCCCGAGGTGCTGGTCTCGCTGCACGTGCTGGGCGCCGGAGCGGTCGTCATCGCCACGGCGGCGCTGTGGACCTCGTCCCGCGAGCGCACGCACGAGGTCGAGGTGCCCGCCCCCGGCGATCAGGCGCTCAGCAAGGCCTGAGCCTCGCCCTGGTCGTTGTGCCCGGCCCAGTTGGCCGGTGTCGCCTCGAAGTTCGCGTCCGTGATGCTCCGGTCCGCTCCCGAGTCGAGCAGGACGCGGATGACCGGCAGGTGCCCGCGTTCGGCCGCGAGGTGCAGCGCCGTCACGCCCTCACCGTGCATCGGCCCGCCGAAAGCGGTGCGCTGGTCGGGGTTCGCGCCGAGGTCCAGCAACGCGCGCGTGGCGTTCTCCAGCCCCTTGTACGCCGCCCACGCCAGCGCCGTGCCGCGGTAGACGTCCGCGTCGATCCGGGCACCGCGTTCGAGAAGTTCCCCGAGGACCTCGACGCGGTCGTTGCGCGCGGCCCACGACAGGGCCTCGTCGAGCACTTCCTGCGGGTCGTCGGTCGGCCACCACCGCGGGAACCCGCTGTGCGGCCGGTAGTACCCGCGCCCGGCCTCCGCGGCGGTGGCCAGCGCCAGGTCGCCGAGGCCGGCGGCGGTGCGCAGGTTGGGCGGGTCGGTCCCGAGCAGCGCGGCCACCTCCCGGTTGCCCCAGAACAACGCGACGGTGAGCGGCGTCCCACCCGCACCCCGCGCCTCCAGGTCCGTGCGCGCACCACGACCGAGCAGCAACCGGGCCAGCCGCGGCAGGTTCGCGCAAGCAGCCTGGTGCAGCGCCGTCCACCCGTGGACGTTCTGGTGGTCGATGTCCGCCCCGTCGTCGAGCAGCACCTCGACGAGCCGCTCGTCCCCCGTCGCCGCGGACAACCCGAGCAGGTCGTTGCCGTTGGTGCCACTGGCCTTCACGAGCCACGGGTCCCGCGTGATGATCGCCGCGAGCTCGCCGGGGTTGTGCATCTCGACGGCCTGGTAGGCCCGCGCGAACGGCCGGGGCCTGCGGATGTGGGCCTCGAGCGCCTTCCAGTCCTCACACCCGTGGGCCTGGGCGAGCACGATGCGCGCGCCCTCGTCCGTCAACGGCACGTCGTCGAACACTTCCAGCGCACCGGGCACCCCGTCCCACGCGGAAGCGAGCAACCCCCTGGCACGCTCCTCGTAGTACTCGACGTCGTCGCGGAACGGGTGCCACATGGCACCACGCTACTTCGGCTGCGCGGGCCTGCGCTCCCACAAAGCGGGAAGTTCCTCCGAGAGCCAGCCGTAGAGCCGGTCGACGGTCTTGAGCCGCTGCGCCCGCTCCGGATCACCGCTGAGCAACCGCATGCCGTCGTCGGTCAGCGTCTGCACGCTCGCGATGGCGTTGAGCTTGCGCTGGATGAACTCGGACCAGGCCTTCTCGTTGATCCGGTACTCGGCGGCCTGCCGCCCGCGCCGCGTCCGCTTGGTCACCAGCCCGACGTTGACCAGGTACTTGAGGTTGGTGCTGATCGACCCGCTGCTGGCCTCCAGCTCCTGGGACAGCTCCGCCGCCGTCCGCTCGACCGGCTGGCACACCAGCAGGTACCCGAGGATGCGCCCGCCGATCAGCGGGATCCCCTCCTCGGCGAAGTGGGCGGCGAACCGCTCGATCCAGGCCGACAGCCTCGTTTCCCTGCCCACGCTCACGGATGATCCCTTTCGGTCGACACTGAAATCATCGTAGCGATCTCGGCGGGCAGCGCAAGGGAACTGGATGATCAGGGGTGGGAAACGAGTGCCGCGGAAAAGCAAACGGCTCCCCGCATCACGCGAGGAGCCGCCAGCAAATCCGAAAAATCTTCAGCACACAGGTGCGAGCGGAGTCGTCTCGTCGGGCCCGGGCCGCCGCCGCCACCGGTCCAGCTTGGCGTGCTCGGTCAGCGTGATCAGCGTCTCCCGAACCGACAACCGCACCCGCGGATCGCAGTTCACCACCGGAACCTCGGGAGCGATCCCCATTCCGCGGATGATCGCCTTCACGTCGGACCGCACCGAGTCGTGCACGTTGTTCAACGCCAGCACGTACGGGATCTTGTGGTCCTCGAAGTACCGCATGGCGTCCACCGAGTCCGCCGGCCGCATCACGTCGAACAGCACCACGGCGCCGACGGCACCGCGCACGACGTCCGACCAGCCCGCGCTCGGGTTCTGCCACTGCGGGGCCACGAACAGGTGCAGGGCGAGACCGGGGTCGAGCCACACACGTCCGAATTGGATGCGCACCAGTTCGGTCACCAGGCCCGCACGTTCCGGCGCCATCGCCGTCATGGTCAGCAGATCGTTTTCCACGATCGTCCTGATGAAGGTGCTCTTGCCCACGCCGAAGCCGCCGGCGACGACGATCTTGGCCGAGGTCAGCTCCCGACCGGGCGGCCCCGGGGGCCCGAATTCGGGAAATCTAGAGCCGACGTAGTCCACTGAGCACTCTCTCCATCAACCCGAGGTCCGGCGTGTCACCGCCTGCGGAAGCGGTCTGGTGCACGTCCACCAGACCTCGTTCCGCCATGTCGCCGAGGAGCACCTTCACGACTCCCAGTGGAAGTCGCATCAGTGCGGCCACCTCCGCGACGGATCGCGGTGAACGGCACAACTCGACGACGCGTTGGTGTTCCGACTGCAAGATACCTGCCGAGCGCCGACTCTGATCATTCGCGGAGACAAGTGTCTCGATCTCGAGATGAATGTTCGACCGTGTGCGCCCACCCGTCCAGGCGTATGCGCGCACGATCGACGAGTCGGCGGGCTCGGTGGCACCGAACTCGAAAGCCGGCCTCTCGGCCGGGGGCAGCTCTTCGACCGGGGCCGGTTCCGGCTCCGGAATGGAACTCGTGCGCGGACGCTTCCGGCCCGAGTCCAGGGAAAACCCGTTCATCAGGTCGGCGAAGGTCTGCTCGGCGGGTGTCTCGACCCGCCTGTGTCGTCGGTTCGGGTCTGCGGCCGAACTCATGATCACCTCACGCTGTGCAGCTGGGCTCGCAGTTCGGGGGTGAGGATCTGGCCCACCTGGTCGACGACCACGGTCATCTCGTAGGCGACCTGGCCGACGTCGCTGTCGGGAGCGGCGAGAACCGCCAGACAAGATCCGTCTCGGATGGACATGAGAAGCATGATCCCGTAATCCATCTCGATCACGGTGCGCAACACTCCGCCACCCTCGAAACACCGTGCCGCGCTCAGCGTGAGCGCCACGACGCCCGAGGCGATGGCGGACAGCTGGTCCGCCCTCTCCAGCGGCAAACCGGCCGACTTGGTGAGCAGGAGGCCGTCGACCGAGATCACGATCGCGTGAGCGACACCGGCCACGCGATCGGTGAAGTTCGTGATGAGCCAGCCGAACTGGTCCACCTTGCTCGACTGCGGCGTGGTCATGCCTTCTCCCCGTTCCACTGGCCGTTGCCCTGGCCGTTCCCGTTCCCGTTGCCGCCCAGCGGGGCCTGCCGGATGCCCGTCTGGTAGCTCGCGAGGAA
Source organism: Lentzea sp. NPDC060358 (assembly GCF_042725365.1). Lineage (NCBI taxonomy): Bacteria > Bacillati > Actinomycetota > Actinomycetes > Pseudonocardiales > Pseudonocardiaceae > Lentzea > Lentzea sp. NPDC060358. The sequence goes on from NZ_JBHXCW010000095.1 coordinate 22,505, forward strand.
GCCCCTCGTCCGCTCCGGATCGCGCTTCGGGCCCGCGGGAGGCCGTGCGCCGTTCTCCGGGCGGTCCGCGAGGTCGGGGAGCAGGTTCTTGCGCGGCGCCCGTTTCGGCAGTCCGGCCTCGGTCTCCCCGGCGTCGGTGGCGGGTTCCCCCGCCTGTTCCCAGACCGTCCCGCCCGGCTTCTTGCCGAACCAGGATGCCACTACGGACGGTGACGGCTTGGAGCCGGGCTCCGATGTGGACCCGTTCGAATGATCCCCGTTGACTGTTTCGTCCTGGGCCCCGCTGCCGGCGAACCAGGAGGACGTTGTCTCGTTCGGCGTCTCTGCGGGCACGGACTTCTCAACGGACGACGTGCCGCGAGGGTTTCGCCTCGGCAGGGATTCGTCGATCGCGGCGCCGCGGAAGGACGTCCACTCCTCCGACTGGCGCGGTTGCTCGATGGCCGGAGCGGCGGCGGGCGGGGGTGGCGCCAGGTTCGGCGTCTTCACGACCACGTGCGGCTGCTTGGGGGTGAGCGCGGGCTTGGGCTGCGGCAGCGCGGCGTGCCGGGGCTGCGACGGCGCGGGCGCCGGTTCGTTCGAGCGGACGAGCTCGGACGGCACGAGCACGAGCGCCCGCAGGCCCTCCCTGCCCTCCCCCGCCGCGCGCAGCCGCACGGAGACGCCGTGCCGGGACGCGAGCCGGCCGACGACGAACAGACCCATCTGCCGCGACACCGGCACGTCGTCCTCGGTGTCGGCGGAGAGCCGCTCGTTGGCCTCGGCGAGTTCCGCCGGGCCCATGCCGATGCCCTGGTCGGCGACCTCGACGAGCACGGCGCCCTGCTGGTCGAGCCGGGAGCCGATGACGACCTGGGTGGCGGGCGCGGAGAACGCGGTGGCGTTGTCCAGCAGCTCCGCGACGAGGCGGACGAGGTCGCTGGCCGCGTAGCCGACGATCTCGACCGACGGCGTCGACTTCACGACCACCCGCTGGTAGTGCTCGATCTCCGACGCGGCGGCGCGCAGCACGTCGGCCAGCGGCACGGGCTGGTGGAACCGGCGCGCGACGTCGGTGCCGGAGAGCACCATCAGGTTCTCGTTGTTGCGGCGCATGCGCGTCGCGAGGTGGTCGAGCTTGAACAGGTTGGCGAGCTGCTCGGGGTTCTCCTCGTGGCGCTCCAGCTCCTCCATGAGCTTGAGCTGGCGCTCGACGAGGCCCTGCGAGCGGCGCGACAGGTTGACGAAGATGTTCTTCATGCCCGAGCGCAGCGACGACTGCTCGACGGCGGAGCGGATCGCCTGCTCGTGCACCGCGTCGAACGCGCGCGCCAGCTGGCCGAACTCCTCGCTGGAGTGCACGGGCACCGGTTCGATCTCGGTGTCGGGCTTGCGGTCGGCGCGGATCGCGGCGACGACCTCCGGCAGGTGGTGGTGCGCCACGTCGAGGGCGGAGCGCCGCAGCTCGGTGAGCGAGCGCAGCAGGTAGCGGCCGATGACGAAGCCGAGCGTGACGGCGATGAGCAGCATCGCGAGCAGGATGACGGCGGCGGCGCCGGCCTTGTTGGACGTGTCGTCCTGCAGCTGCGCGGCGGAGCCGGCGAGCTCGTCCTGCAGCTCGCGGACGACCTGTTCCATCAGGCGGGCGGTGGTGCCGGACGACCGGTTCCAGTCGTCGACGGCGATGCCGAACGACGCCGGGGGCTTGGGCTGGCCGGGACGCGTGGCGGGCTGCGGCGTGCCGTCGGGCTGGGTGAGGGCGCGCTCGACGAGGGCGGAGCGGTTCGCCACCGCCGCGCCGGTGACCGTCTGGTCGTAGGCGCGGCGCTGCTCGGTCGTGCCGATGGCCTGGAAGTCGCTGAGGCGGTCCTGCAGGCGGATGTCGGACTGCTCCAGCACGCGGACCTCGGGCCCGAGGAGCTTGGTGCGCCCGATGCCGGCCAGGACGACCGCGTGCTGCAGGGACACCTGCTCCTGCGCGATGACCATGTTGTGCAGCGCCATGGCGGTGCCGGAGATGGCCTCGTCGCCGAACTGGCTGATGAGCGCCTGCTCGAAGTCCAGCAACGACTTCACGACCGCGGTGTAGCCCGTGGTGCCGCCGGACGGGTCGCCGTCGTCGCCGCCCTGGGCGACCTTCTCGCGCAGGTTCTTCAGCGTCTCCAGCTGGCCGCCGAGCTCGGAGAACCGGTTGCGGGCGACCTCGCTCAGGCCGGTGGAGCGTTCGACGCGGCGGCGCACGGTCGTGGCGGCGTTGTCGGTCGACCTGATCTGGTTCTGGTACGCGCCGACGCCGGAGCCGCTCGTGGAGCTCTGGGCGGCGAGCGTGCGCTCCTGCTGGACGCTCGAGATCAACGGCGCCAGGTCCGCGCGCAGCCGGACCAGGCCCTGCATCTGCACGTAGTTGTTCGACCGATCGACGTAACCGGAGATCTGCAGGGCACCCGCTCCGATGGCGACCGCCACCGGCACCACGAGGACGACACCGAGCTTGACGGGCAGGCGCCAGTTGCGCCAGTCGCTGATCTTTCTCCACTCGACATTCACGAAATGGTCCCCAAGGCGCGCTCGAAGTGCCCCACTTTCGGCTACCTCCTGGCCTGGTGAATCCCCATGAGTCGAGACACCCCTCGCAGTTCGATATCGACGACTGCCGTGTCGGGTGTGAGCGGATAGTAGGCCAGAGAGCGTGACGCGACAACGACCTGGGTTGTGCACGATCGATCACCGACGGTGACGACCGACCTTTCGGGTGGTCCTGCGGGTTCAGGGGATTGACTCGCCGCGACGCGTGGTTACGCTTGCGCCCTCCATCCCCGGTTCAGCCGCGGCCTCCACGCCTGCGCTCGCCGGGCACTCCCCGTAACGAATGCGAGCGGTTGATGACGAAGGCGCTGCCCTCCGTGTCACGCCCGGCGACCCCCGGTTTCGCGACCTTCGAAGAACCCCGTCACCCATTGCTCGTCGACGGTGACGGGGAGCCGGATTTCAACGCCATCCAAACGAGTGATGATTTCCGGGCGCTCAAGCGGCGGGTGGCCCGTTTTATTCTCCCGGCGACTGTGCTGTTCCTCGCTTGGTACGTCACGTTCGTATTGCTTTCCGCTTACGCCGCCGACTTCATGAGCACTCCGCTGTTCGGAACGGTGAACGTCGGGCTGACGATGGGATTTCTCCAGTTCGTCACCACGATCGTGATCACAATGGCTTACTCGCGCTACTCCCGCAGGAAGCTCGACCCGCAGGTCGGCAGGGTGCGTGCGCTGGTGGAACCCGATGAGGAGCCGGCGTGACCGGGGCGAACACCGCGATCAACCTGTCCGTCTTCGGCATCTTCGTCCTGCTGACGCTCTACGTCGTGTACCGCGCTTCCACGCGGAACGTGAGCGCGTCGGACTACTACGCCGCGGGCAGCAGCTTCACCGGAACGCAGAACGGCATCGCGCTCTCCGGTGACTTCCTCTCCGCCGCGTCGTTCCTGGGCATCTCCGGTGCGATCGCGGTGAACGGCTACGACGGCTTCATGTACTCGATCGGCTGGGTCGTCGCCTGGTTGATCGGCTTGATGCTGATCTCCGAACGGCTGCGCAACACCGGCCGTTTCACGATGGGCGACGTGATGGCGTTCCGCATGCGCCAGCGCCCCGTGCGCGCGGCGGCGGCGAACGCGACACTCGTGATCTCGCTCTTCTACATGATCGCGCAGATGGCGGGCGCCGGCGGCCTGATGGCGCTGCTGCTCGACGTCCACAGCAAGGTGGGCCAGGCGATCATCATCGCGGTCGTCGGCATCGTCATGGTGCTGTACGTGCTGGTCGGCGGGATGAAGGGCACCACGTGGGTGCAGATCATCAAGGCCGTCCTGCTGATCCTGTCCGTGTCGCTGCTGACGATCTTCCTGATCGGCAAGTTCGGCTTCGACTTCTCGTCGATGCTCGACCGGGCGACGCAGCGCTCCCCGCTGGGCGAGGCGGTGCTCGCGCCGGGCGTGAAGTACGGCGCCACGGGCCTGTCGAAGGTCGACTTCCTCTCGCTGGCCCTGGCGCTGGTCCTGGGCACCGCGTCGCTGCCCCACGTGCTGATGCGCTTCTACACGGTGCCGAACGCCAAGGAAGCCAGGAAGTCCGTCGTGTGGGCGACGTGGATGATGGTCATCTTCTACTCCTGCACGCTGGTGATCGGCTTCGGCGCGATGGCCCTGGTCGGCACCGACGAGATCACCGGCGCCCCCGGCGGCGAGAACTCGGCGGCGCCGCTGCTCGCGTTCCAGGTGGGCGGCACGGTCCTGCTGGGCATCGTCTGCGCGGTCGCGTTCGCCACGATCCTCGCCGTGGTCGCCGGCCTGACGCTGACGGCGTCCGCCTCGTTCGCCCACGACGTCTACGCGAACGTCATCAAGCACGGCGACGCCGACCCGCGCGACGAGGTCCGCGTCGCCCGCATCACCGCGGTCTGCGTCGGCGTGCTGGCGATCGTCGGCGGCATCGCGGCCAACGGCCAGAACGTGGCCTTCCTGGTGGCGCTCGCGTTCGCGCTGGCGGCGTCGGCGAACCTGCCGACGCTGCTCTACTCGATGTTCTGGAAGCGGTTCAACACGCGCGGCACGCTGTGGAGCATCTACGGCGGCCTCACCTCGTGCGTGCTGCTGATCGTGTTCTCCCCCGCGATCTCGGGTTCGAAGTCGTCGATCTTCCCGGACGCCGACTTCGCGTTCTTCCCGCTGTCCAACCCCGGCATCGTGTCGATCCCGCTGTCGTTCCTGGCCGGGTTCGTGGGCACGTTCCTGGGCGGGGAGAAGGCGGACGCGGGCAAGCAGGCGGAGATGGAGGTGCGCGGGCTCACCGGGATCGGGTCGGGCCTGCGCTGAGCGGCCGTCAGGTCCGGGC